>VCCI02000005.1 GCA_005938025.2 Inquilinus sp. KBS0705
CGAAGTAAAAGAACTGGAAAAGAATCAGCACGAGAATTACTCTTGATCATTTCGTGACCACCCTCGAACGCGACTATAAAAATCCTTTTAGTGCTAATTAACTTATTAAACTATAACGTGTTTGTTTGCTCCCTGAAAATCTTTCCGATATGAAATTGTACAAAAGCATCCATAGAATCAGTCTTTTTGCTGTTATCATTAAAGTTCAGCGGTTTTATTAGGTACCCAGATATGCCTAGTTCCTGCATAGTTTCTCTGTCGCGTTCTTCACCGGATGTCGTCATCACAAAGACTTTTATATGTTTTAAGCGATCATCTGCGCGCAGAATTCTTAAGAATTCTATTCCATTCATTCTCGGCATATTGATATCTAATAATATCAGGTCCGGAAGCGGCGCCAATGGTGGCGCGCCGGCTTTGCCCTGAAGTAATAACAATGCCTCCAGGCCATTGTATGCGGTATATAGTTCACAAGCAATATTTAACTTACTCAAGGAACGCTCTACGCTGATAACGTCTAAATCATCGTCCTCAATTAAAAGTATTACATTTTTTTTCATATCAGTTTTTTGGCCATGTAAATATAAAATCTGCTCCTTCCCCCGCAGAGGATTTAACCCTAATGGTACAATTTTTCTCGTCTATGATTTTTTTCACGATTGCCAGGCCGATACCGGTACTTTCCTTGTCATGTTTATCACGCAGGGTTTGGAAAATTACAAATATCTTCTGATGATACGCTTGCTCAATTCCCGGGCCATTATCACTCACCGTAAATTCATAGTTAAATTCATTTTCTATACAGGAAATATTTATTTTTCCATTTCCATCAATTTGGTACTTTACCGCGTTGTTGATTAAATTACTAAAGACTTGCTGTAAAAGTAGTCTCTCTGTCCATAATTTAGGAAGGTTTTTAACAGTTAACCTGAATTTCATTGGCACAATTTCTTCCGCGATCTCATTTATCATTTTAGCGACATCCACTTCCTCTTTAGTCTGCTTTTCGCGGCTGACCCGGGCATACTCTAATAAGCCGTCAATCAGATTTTCCATGCGCCCAAGGCGTTCAGGAATAATGTCAAGATATTTCCTCATTTTAAAAGAAACCTCCTGGGTGAGGTCCTCATTAATCCATTGCACTACATTGTTAATTCCCCTGATAGGGGCCTTTAAATCATGAGAAACAACATACGCAAATTGGTCAAGTTCATTATTCTTCTTTTCAAGTTCTGTTATATTCCGGCTAAGGGTTTCCGACATGGTGTTCAACGAGTGAGATAAACTGCTCAGTTCATCTTTTTTGTCGTCAATAACGGTCGTAAATTTACCCTGCGATATATTTTCCGCAAGTTTGACCATTGATGAAATACGAAAAGATATTTTTTTAACTATGTAGATCGCTAAACTTGCGCCAAGTATGATTAACAAAAGGCTGAAAAAAAGTGATGATGTTTCAGTTCTTTTTATTGAAGCTGCTAGTTTTTTTTGACGTTCTTCCCGAACGTTATATTCATATTGGCCAAATGAACGGAAAATTTTGGCGATCATCTCATTATAGCTTCTTCCAACTCCCTTTCTGAACTGTTCATCAAACAATGCCTTATAGTATTGGGTCGAAGCAGTTGTAGTCGAATTTCTTTTTGCGTTAATTAACCGGTTTGCATAATTAAGCCAGGCCCCATGCAATTTAACAATGGAATCTAGTTTAAGTCGTTGAGAAGAAACTGGCCGGATTAATCTTTCCTCTTGTTTGACTAGCAAGGGTATTGTGTGCAGACCATTGTTGTAAGCTACAAGAAACTGATCGTCGTCCGTTAATAAATAGCCGCGAAGCGCACTTTCCATGTTAATAATTTCCTTATTAAGCGTGCTTAAATTTCGGATGATTGTTTCTGAACTATTCACGAAGTCCATGTTGGTCTTCACTTTCAATGTAAGCATATAATTTACGTAGGAATCGATCAGATCTATCGAGATGGCAATAAGGAATCCGAGTAAAATTTGTGATGATAGCTTCATGGGCTATGTTAAATTTCAATTGGCGAATGTAAATCGTTTCGGTAAACAAAGTCGTAAAAATAGATAAAAATGAAGTAAATCTCTATCGCTTTCTACGCTAATACCGCTTTATCCATACGGGCTTGGGGAGGCGGCCAACGTGCGTATCAAATTAGGTAGTTGGCGCTGTCGCCGGCGATATTCATCTGTCCGTAGATCAGTGTGCCGCTGCCATGCATGAAACCAATGGCTATCCTAATCATCAACACTGACCTGTTGAGCCAAGCCATAGAGCAAAGTAGTTTAATATAAATGTGCTGCCGTCAGGGCACTCTGATACTTGTTGGTGCTGCACAAACTAGTTGATTGCAGGAAGTCAAGGTATGGTTTTGGGGTACGTGCAATCGTCCTTATATTTCGATAACGGCATCGATATGTCGCTAAGCAACACATCCCATCACTTTGAAATTCTTATCTTGAATTCACTTAAATTTTTAAAAAAATTTCAAACATATTGAAACTACTCTTGTTTATGCAACTCCTATTTTCTAAAGGAGCAATTTTATTTGAAATAAATTATCATATAAAGTATATTTATAACCTATTTTATAGGCATTGTTAATAAAAAATGCCTAAATATTACTTATTGGTTTACCTTATCGAAAACAATTTTAACCTTTGACCTATGGAACAAGATGTACTTAACCCTACCACAAAAAATGAAGCGCCAATACTTAATGGTCATCATAATGTTGGTGATAACCTTGACGTAAAAGAGCTACTTAGTATTCTTTCTCTTGTTAAAAATGGCAATCTGAATGTAAGAATGCCTGTTACGCAAGCTGGCATCAACGGGCGAATTTGTGAAGTACTGAATGATATTATAGAGATGAACCAGCGCTTGATCGCTGAAATATCTTCGGCCGAAATAATTATTGGAAAAAAAGGAAATCTTTCAAAACGTATAGAATTACCTGATGCTAAAGGTGAATGGGCCGGTGGTGTCAAGTCCTTAAATAACCTTATTTCCGACCTGACTTCTCCAACATTGGAAATTGCCGGGATGATAAACTCAGTAGCCAACGGCGATCTTTCTAAGCACATTCCTTTAGAGATAAGCGGGCACCCATTAAAAGGGGAGTTTTTGCGTATCGCAAAAGAATCCAATCAAATGCTCTCCAAGCTTCAGTTGTTTTCGATGGAGGTAACTCGCGTTGCCCGCCAGGTAGGTTCGGAAGGTAAATTAGGGGAGCAGGCGAAAATAAAGGGAGTAGCGGGTGTTTGGGCTGAGCTGACTGATTCGGTGAACCAAATGGCAGGAAACTTAACAGCCCAGGTACGTAACGTAGCTGCGGTAACAACGGCTGTAGCCAAAGGAGATCTTTCGCGGAAGATAACGGTAGAAGCGAAGGGCGAGATATTAGAATTGAAGAACACCATCAATACAATGGTTGATCAGCTGAATTCGTTCTCCTCAGAAGTAACGCGGGTGGCACTCGAAGTAGGTACCGAAGGTAAGCTTGGTGGCCAGGCTAAAGTACCGGGTGTTGCCGGAACCTGGAAAGATCTAACAGATTCGGTAAACCGCATGGC
Source organism: Inquilinus sp. KBS0705 (assembly GCA_005938025.2). NCBI lineage: Bacteria > Pseudomonadati > Pseudomonadota > Alphaproteobacteria > Rhodospirillales > Rhodospirillaceae > Inquilinus > Inquilinus sp. KBS0705. The sequence continues at coordinate 3,595 of VCCI02000005.1, forward strand.
CGGCAATTTAACCTCGCAGGTACGTAATATAGCCGGTGTAACCACAGCAGTAGCTAATGGCGATTTATCGAAAAAAATAACGGTGGATGTAAAGGGAGAAATGCTTGAGCTGAAAAAAACGATCAACACCATGGTGGATCAGCTTAACTCCTTCGCTTCGGAGGTAACGCGTGTAGCACTTGAGGTAGGAACCGAAGGTAAACTTGGAGGCCAGGCGCGTGTAAAAGGCGTGGGTGGTGTATGGAAGGACCTAACAGATTCGGTAAACCAGATGGGTAGTAACCTGACCGACCAGGTGCGAAATATAGCGTGGGTAACTACGGCCGTTGCAAAAGGGGATCTATCCCGGAAGATAACGGTGGATGCCAAGGGAGAACTATTGGAGTTAAAAAACACCATCAATACAATGGTTGACCAGCTTAACTCTTTTTCATTCGAGGTAACCCGGGTGGCACGTGAGGTAGGTTCCGAAGGCCAGTTAGGTGGCCAGGCAAACGTACCCGGTGTAGGTGGAACTTGGAAAGATTTAACAGACTCGGTAAACCAGATGGCGGGTAACTTAACCGGTCAGGTGCGTAATATCGCCGAGGTAACCACCGCGGTTGCAAAAGGAGATTTGTCTAAAAAAATCACGGTTGACGTACAGGGAGAAATGCTTGAGCTTAAAATCACTATTAATACAATGGTGGATCAATTAAACTCCTTTGGATCTGAAGTAACCCGTGTGGCACGTGAGGTAGGTTCCGAGGGCCAGTTAGGCGGGCAAGCCAACGTGCCGGGTGTTGGTGGTACCTGGAAGGATCTGACAGACTCGGTAAACAAAATGGCGGATAACCTTACGTCGCAGGTACGTAATATAGCCGAGGTAACCACCGCAGTTGCTAAGGGTGACCTTTCCCGAAAAATCACAGTAAATGCTAAAGGTGAGCTTTTGGAGTTGAAGGATACTATTAATACAATGGTAGACCAGTTGCGTGCGTTTGCATCTGAAGTGACACGTGTAGCGCGCGAAGTAGGCTCTGAAGGACAACTGGGCGGACAGGCTAACGTACCGGGTGTAGACGGCACCTGGAAAGATTTAACAGATTCGGTAAATAAGATGGCCGGTAACCTTACGGCGCAGTTGCGTAATATTGCCGACGTATCTATCGCCATTGCAAATGGCGATCTTTCCAAAAAGATCACGGTTGACGTGCGCGGCGAAATTTTGCAGTTGAAAGAAACTATTAATACCATGGTTGATCAGCTTCGTGGTTTCGCGTCCGAGGTAACTCGTGTGGCTCGTGAGGTAGGTACTGATGGTAATTTAGGTGGGCAGGCATTCGTGCCCGGCGTTGCAGGCACCTGGAAGGATTTAACGGACTCTGTAAATCAAATGTCCAGTAACCTTACCTCTCAGGTGCGTAATATTGCAGAGGTGACCAAAGCAGTGGCCAGCGGGGACTTGTCAAAAACGGTGATCATCGACGTAAAAGGGGAGATTATGGACCTGAAGAACACCATCAATACGATGGTTGATCAGCTCAACTCATTTGCGTCTGAGGTAACCCGTGTGGCACGTGAGGTAGGTACAGAAGGCAAGTTGGGCGGCCAGGCGCATGTTAAGGGTGTTGGTGGTACGTGGAAGGATTTGACCGACTCGGTAAACCAGATGGCATCAAACTTAACCGGGCAAATCCGGGGTATTGCTAAGGTGGCAACAGGTATTGCAAAAGGCAATTTAAAACAACGCCTGTCTATTAATGCATTAGGCGAGGTGGCCCAGCTAACAGATACCATTAACGAGATGATAGATACCCTTGCGGTATTTGCGGATGAGGTAACGACGGTTGCCCGTGAGGTGGGTGTGCAGGGCCGTTTAGGTGGCCAGGCAAGTGTGCCGGGCGCATCGGGCACCTGGAAAGACTTGACAGAGAACGTAAATCAACTGGCACAAAATTTAACGGTGCAGGTGCGTTCTATCTCAGAGGTGGCATCAGCGGTAACCAAGGGCGACTTAACCCGTACAATCCGTGTAGATGCAAAAGGTGAATTGGAAGCTTTAAAGGATACCATCAACCAAATGATCGCCAATCTAAAAGGCACTACATTGCGGAATCACGAGCAGGATTGGTTAAAATCCAACTTAGCTAAATTCGCACAAATGCTTCAGGGACAGCGTGACAGGAATGCTGTGGCAAATAAGGTTTTATCTGAGCTTGCTGAACTCGTTAACGCCCGTTATGGCGCATTTTATATTTTAGAACAGCGCGAAGGTGCAGATGAAGTTAAACTGAAGCTGTTTGCCGGTTACGCGCAAAAAAGCAGGAAGCTGATTGATCAGGAGTTTTCACTAAGTGAGGGCCTGATCGGACAGTGCGCTACCGATAAGGAGCGCATCAGGCTTACTAATGTACCTAATGAATATTTACAGATCAGCTCAGGCATTGGTAGCGCCGCGCCAATTGACCTGGTAATTTTACCTGTTTTATTCGAGAATAATGTAAAAGCGGTTATTGAATTAGCTTCATTTGACAACTTTAGCGATACGCATATCGACTTTTTGGATCAGCTTACCGAAAGTATAGGTATCGTACTCAATAATATCGAAACTAACACACGTACAGAAGAACTGCTAACGCAATCGCAGTCCCTGGCTGGTGAACTTTCTGCACAACAGGAAGAATTAAGAAGGGCGAACGATGAGCTACACGATAAGGGTCGTTCGTTAGAGGAAAAAGCGGAGCAGTTAACTTTAACCTCCAAATACAAGTCGGAGTTTTTGGCCAACATGTCGCACGAATTGCGTACCCCGCTTAACAGCTTGCTTATTTTGGCACAACAGTTATTTGAGAACCCCGAAGGAAACCTTACCGAGAAACAGCGCATGTTCGCCAAAACCATCCACAGTTGTGGGGATGACCTTATCCAGCTGATCAACGACATCCTGGATCTGTCGAAGATCGAGTCGGGAGTTATCGCTGCTGATGTAATGCCGGTAAGCTTTAAAGAAATCACGTCGTTTGCGGAGTCAACCTTTAAACCGATCTCAGAAGCTAAAAGCCTTAAGTTCGAGATAGAGGTGCAGGACGGGCTGCCGGAACTTATGGAAACCGATATGCAGCGCCTGAACCAAATTTTAAAGAACTTGCTTTCAAATGCATTTAAATTCACAGAAAAAGGCCGGGTTAAGCTTCATATTTTTAAACCGGGCCCCGGTGCAGAAAATCCGCTAAGTACAACCGAATCGGTAATTGCGTTTTCGATTGAGGATTCGGGTATCGGAATATCTAAAAATACACAAGGTATTATATTTGAAGCCTTCCAACAAGCCGAGGGCTCTACCAGCCGTAAATACGGCGGTACAGGGCTGGGGTTATCAATTAGTAAGGGTTTTGCCGAACTTTTAGGAGGAACCATTACAGTAGGCAGCGAACTTGGGAAAGGCAGTACCTTTACTTTGTATTTACCATTAAAGTACAGCGAAGAAAAATCTCTTCCTGTTAAAGCAAAAGAGCGTATACCTGCAGCGCATCCGCGAATCAGCATGGTTGATTCTGCTGAATTGGTGATGGACGATGATAGGCACAATATTACAGCCGAAGATAAGGTAGTGCTAGTTATTGAAGATGACCTGCGATTCACCAAGATACTGATTGACAAAGCGCATGATTTAAACCTGAAGGTTGTTGTTGCCATCAGCTATCTTGAAATCTTCGACAGTATTCTGAAATACAATCCCATTGCGATTACCCTGGACGTTAACATGCCTGAATCAAACGGTTGGAAAATACTTAAACTACTTAAGAGCGATATCAACTTAAGGCATATCCCGGTACACGTAATTTCCGGGGAAGATAATAAAGTACTGGCCCTTAAATATGGTGCTAAAACTTTCAGCTTAAAACCTTTATCTAATGCCTCTCTTGATGAGCTGATAAGTGGTATTCTTCAGTTTCATCATCATGCGAAAAAGCGGGTGTTGATTATTGAAGACAATGAGGCCGAATTACAGCGTTTATCGGAACTGATATCGATAGACAAAATAGAAGTCTTAGGTGCATCATCTGCTAAAAAGGCATTGTCCTTGTTAAAAAAAGAACAGTTTGACTGTATTATCCTTGATTTTGTTTTACCGGATGCCAATGGATTGGAGTTGCTGAACAAGATAAACCTTGTTAAGCAACAGCAAACAACGATCATATTGCATTCTGCACGTGATTTTACGCAGGATGAACAGCTACAACTAAAGCGACTTAACCATAAAGTCATCACCAAAACACCAACATCACATGTTTACTTGCTTGAGGAAATATTGATACTTATGCATATCGATAAAAAGTTCATCAGTGAAAGCAAGCTGAAAATGATGGATGGGATCCGGGTGAATAATGATGTGTTGGATAATAAAAAAGTGCTGGTAGTTGATGATGATGTGCGCAATTTATTCGCATTAACGGCTGTTTTCGAGCGGTCGAAGATTGAAGTGATAACTGCTGAAAGCGGCAGAGAGGCCCTTGAGATCTTAAACAATGATAAGAAGATAGATATTGTGCTAATGGATATTATGATGCCTGAGATGGACGGATATGAAACCATACAAATAATCAGAAAAGAACCGAGGCACAAAAACCTTCCTATTATAGCCGTTACGGCGAAGGCAATGCTTGGTGACAGGCAAAAATGCATTTCTTCGGGAGCATCAGATTACATCACTAAACCCGTTAAAACGGACCAGCTTTTATCGTTAATGCGCGTATGGCTCATCAAATAAATTGATAAAATGTCAGTAAAAATATTACTTGTAGACGATAACGATAACAACTTATTATCAATGGAAGTGGCCCTGCAAAGAGCAAACTACAGCTTTTTCAGGGCTAACTCGGGCAGGGAGGCTCTACGGATACTTTTAAAAGAAGAAGACTTCTCGTTGATACTGCTTGATGTAAAAATGCCTATAATGGATGGGTATGAAACGGCAGAATTGATTTATCAGCGTGATAAACTTAAGAACATCCCGATCATTTTTATTACTGCGCACGATTATGAGGAGGCTGCGATGTTTAAAGGATACCAGGCGGGTGCAGTTGATTTTATAAGAAAGCCGTTCAATGCTGAGATATTAAGGTCGAAAGTAGCAGTATTCGCCGATCTTTATAAAAAAAATCAATTGCTGAGCCACCAGGAGGAAAAGCTGCAGGCTATCAATAATGATTTATTGCAACTTAATCAGGAATTGGAGCAGCGGGTAATAGAGCGAACCCTTGCTTTAGAGAATTTAAACAACGAATTGAAAGCCCTCAATTTATCTAAAGATAAATTTCTTTCAGTGATGTCTCACGATCTGCGGAACCCACTTACTGCCTTATTGGCTTCTTCTGGTAAACTAAGTGAAAATACGGAAAGCCTTACGCCCAGCCAGGTCAAACAGCTTTCCCAAATCATCCACCGCACCTCAAACAAGCTGCTTAACCAGTTGAACGAGGTGATCGATTGGGCAAAAAAACAAACCCAAAGAAGTAGTTTCAATCCACAACGCATCAAACTAACCTCGGGGATTGAGGATTCACTCGAATTACTAAGACCCAATGCCCAACAAAAGAAAATCAACTTGCAGAACTGCGTGCCGGAAGAGATAGAGGTGATGGCTGATGCACTCATGCTAAGATCGATTGTCCAAAATTTGGCTACCAACGCCATTAAATACACACCAGAAAATGGTTCGGTAATTATAGATGCAAAAATTGATAAACAAATGGCCTGTATTTATATCGAAGATTCGGGTATAGGAATGAGCGCCGACGTACGCGATAGGTTGTTTGTCGACGCTAGCCATACTTCAACATTGGGTACTAACAACGAGCAAGGTAGTGGGTTGGGATTGTTGATGGTTCACGATTTTGTAAATCAGCACGGGGGCAAAATTCAAATAAACAGCGAGATAGGGAAAGGTACCAGTATTTGCTTTACCATTCCGGCAACTACAAACAAAAACAATAGCAGTAAGCAGAGCACTTTAATTTCATGATGGGAAAAAGAATCCTCGTAGTAGACGACGATACAGATATTTTAGAAATTTTAACTTTTTTATTAACAGATAGTGGTTATCAAACTCATACTTTGAATAATGGAGAAAGTATTTTTGATGAAATTAAAAGATTTGAGCCCGACTTAGTAGTAATGGATGTAATGCTTGCAGGCATGGATGGTCGCGAGATATGTAAAAGCATCAAAACAAGGGAGTTTACGCACTTATTGCCTGTTATACTGATGTCGGGTACCCATAACCTGTCAGGCCTGAGCGGTATGGAAGGAGCCCCTGATGATTTTGTAGCGAAGCCATTTGATATAAACAATCTGCTAAATAAAATACAATATCAATTAACACCTCAATAATATTAGGTATTTATCATATGTAAACAACCGCTTTATTTCTTGCCACTAAGGGTTATACTGTTAAATAAATACCTAGAATTATCTCTTCGTAAATTAATCTATACGATAATTAATTTATAATTAATTAAAACATACAACTTTTAAGAATGTTTTAGTTTTAAAAGAGGAGGTAATTATGTTAGCAATGAATTATCGAGGCCCTTTTCGTATAAGGGCCGACCGGGATAAGCCTGTCCCACAAATTGAACATCCTTATGATGCCATTGTGCGTGTCACGCGTTCGTTGATCTGCGGATCGGACCTGCACCTCTATCATGGCATGGTGCCGGATACCCGGGTGGGCATGACCTTTGGCCATGAATTTACCGGCGTAGTAGAAGAAGTTGGTTCGGGTGTGCAAAAGCTTAAGGTTGGGGACCGCGTACTGGTCCCGTTCAACATCGCTTGCGGCACTTGCCCGTTCTGCAAGCAGGAATTGTATGGCAACTGCCATGAGGCCAATCCGGAAGCAACAGCTGTGGGGGGCTTTTTTGGTTATGCGCATATTGCGGGCGGTTACGATGGAGGCCAGGCCGAGTATGTTCGGGTACCGTTTGCGGATGTAAGCCCAACGGTTATCCCCGAGGGAATGGACATCGAAGATGCCGTTTTACTAACAGACGTTGTGCCAACGGGCTACCAGGCCGCCGAAATGGGCGGTATTCGGAAAGGTGATACCGTTGTGGTCTTTGGTGCCGGGCCTGTGGGTATTATGGCAGCAAGGTGTGCCTGGCTGTTTGGGGCCGGGCGGGTTATTGTAATAGACCATCTGGATTACCGGCTGGAGTTTGTTAAAAACTACGCTTACTGCGAAGCTTACAATTTCAAGTACATGGACGACCCTGTCTTGTTCATAAAAAAACAAACAGATTGGTTCGGAGCCGATGTCTGTATTGATGCGGTGGGTTGTGATGCGTCAGGCAGTGCCATGCAAACTATTACAGGAAAAAAACTGCTGTTACAGGCAGGCGCGGCCACCGCATTGCACTGGGCGGTAAATTCTGTAAAAAAAGGCGGTATAGTTTCGGTCATAGGTGTTTATGGCCCACCGTTTAATATGGTACCTATGGGTAGTATCATGAACAAGGGGATCACCCTGCGGACAAACCAGGCGTCGGTGAAAAGGTTACTGCCAAAGCTGATCGACCATGTGATGGCCGGGCGCTTAAATCCTAAAGGCATCATTACGCACCGCTTGCCGCTGGAGGAAATATCTGATGCCTACCATATTTTCTCTGCCAAGAGAGATAACTGTATCAAACCACTTTTAATTCCACCAAGAGCCGCAATGGCCTAAACTTCATTCTTATGGAAAATACAAAGAAAGAACCGGTTCAAATCTCCGGCATAGACAGGAAGATAGCAAACGAACCCAAAGACCACATTCCTGGTTGGGGTATGGATGCTGATCCTGAAAACGACCCCACTTACCCAATGAAACACTGGAACGGGGCCGATTATGAAAGGATCAATTATGAAAAGCCTCCCCAGCAACGCGTTAACATGGAGGTGCTGCATTCGATAGAACGACCGGGTATCACCAGGGTGTTTGGTACTTCAACGCCACCCGCGGGGTTAAGCGGGGCAATCAGGCGCTGGGCTTATAAGTACAGTGAAGCAACCACCGCACACTGGATGGGGCTTATCCTGGCTGACCGCGTCAATTCGGTAGAGGGCGTTGTTGATGATCTGACACATGGCAAAATACCGGACCTGTTTAAAGAACGCGGCTGGTCTGCAGAATGGAAGTATAATCGACAGGGCTTTATAAAAAGCGCATTTACAGGCCTTCTCGTGGCAACTGCTGTTATTACTTTGATCACAAACAGATCCAAAAAATAAATCGCAAATACAGGGAAGTTACGTTAACAGCGTGGCTTTCCTGTGCTTATACCCGCTATATCTTGATTTTCCAGTGCTATACTGCAATCAACCAGCGGCGTTTTAGCCCGCCTCTCCCTTTCTGGTTGGTGAAAATTCGGGACAATCGCTTTATACCTGCTATTAAACGCAATTTTATTTCCTATAAATTAAAACAGCTGTTAACAAGTATTGTTATCATAATATTAACCGATACGCTCAACGTATTTGCCAATATTCAGATATGTTAATTGCAAGCAAGCATGTAAATGATGCATTAACTATAAACCTTAAATCAATGCAAAAAGAAGTAACCATATGGGCGCTAAATGCGGCCGAAAAAATTGCGCGCTATAATGGCAGTGCTATTTACAGCTATCAGGCTGGTGCTGTTAATTTTGAAGTTCTACTATTAGATGACTCGTTATGGATAATAAGCGACTGGGGCAATAAATGCTGCGTTGGCTTTCGTACGGCTTTTTCGCCGGGTGGTATGACGCTGGACAAAGTAAAAGAACGCGATAACGGTATACATATCAATTTAACCGGGAATACTGGAGCCTATAATGTAGATATTGATTTCCCGTCCAGCCAGGGTTCTATACTGCACTATCTTGTTAAATTTACTCCAAGGAGTACACTTTCTATACCGTTTTGGCCAAAAGACGTGTTAATTGTTGATAAGGATGATAAGACCGGCGATACGGAGGGTGAGTTATACGTTAAACAAATAGGCATCCGTACCGGATTGGTTTATGCAGGTATAAAAGATCCCGGCGCGGGTTCGTTTCTTTACTTTCAAAACCTTACCTCTATTAATGAATATTGTACAGCAACAGAAACATCGGTTGCGGAGACGGCTGGTGGGCAATGGCCCGAATTCGGGTTTTCTTTACCCCCAACAAAAGATAAACCTTTGCAAGCTGGTAAAGAGGTTACCATCTCTGATGCTTATATATCGTTTAACACATCTACACCAGCTGATCAGTTTGAAATTGCAAGCGGCTTTCTTGATCATCTGGCTTCCATTTATACGCTTATTCCAAAACCAGATACAAAATACCAAGATTACGACACGATCATCAAATACTCTATACAGGATCTCGAAAAAAACAAAGGTTGCTGGAGCCAGCATAAAGGCTGCAGTTATTTAAACGCCTATGTGTGCGATTACGATACCCCGCCGGAAATAATGGTACAACTGGCCGTTTTATTGCCTGTACAGGATTACACAGCGTGGAGTGGTACCGAATTAGAATTTGCCAACCAGATACATGAGAATATACCCACATTTTACAATGATGAATTAAAAACAATAAAGCGCTGGCTTCCATCTGCCGAAGATCAACTGGACGAATCTGAAGAGCAAAAGGTACCCAATGTAATGGATGCCTGGTATTTGCATCATCCTTTACTTAACCTTGCCCGCATGGCGCTTAAAGGCGACGAAAAGGCAAAAGAGCTTTTCCTTCCATCTGTAGAATATGCCATAAAGGTAGCGCATCACTTTAACTATACGTGGCCTGTTTTTTACGATATGGTAACGCTGGAGACGCTTAAAGAAGAAACAAAACCAGGTATGGGCGGCGAAAAAGATGTGGCCGGCGTTTACGCGCAGGTAATGCTGCAAGCCTGGGACCTAACCGGCGACAAACGGTTTTTTGAAGAAGCCGAAACCGCGGCAAAATCTATTATACAATTTGGCTTTGATATTTTTTACCAGGCCAACAACACAGCCTTTTCTACTAAAGCCATGTTAAGGCTTTATAAAGAAACAGGGGATGAAATTTACCTCAAACTTTGCCACTTATATATTGCCAACCTGTTTAAAAATGTAGCCATTTGGGAATGTAACTATGGGTATGGCAAAAACTTCCCGCTGTTTTTCGGGCTGTTTCCGCTTAATGATGCGCCATACTTAGCCGTATATGAAGAGCAGGAGAGTTTCGCTTCTATACACGACTTACTGGTTATGGCCCAGGGCACCCCGCTATTAGATAGCGCCCGGTTATTACTGGCAGAGTATGTTAAATACATGATCAACAGGTCGGTTTATTATTACCCGCCAATGCTGCCAAAAGACATGCTGTCTGAAGAGGTGAAAACCGGCGAAATAGACCCTAAGCTTTGGGTAGCATTAGAAGATATACACGATGGCTGGGAAAAAGCCGGCAACGTGGGCCAGGAAGTTTATGGCGCAGGCTTGTGCTTTGGTATAGTACCAAGGCATTACATCCGCATACCCGGCCAGCCGTTTATGGTTTACATTGACTACCCTACCGGGCGTAAAGAGATAAGCGGAGATACTTTAACCTTAAGTATACTGGGTAACAAAGAGTTCACATGCAGGTTGTGTGTTATAAAAACAGATGATAATGCAACCTTGCCAAAGCTAACCATTATGGCAGGCAACCAGCAAGATCAGAAACATATTGACAAAAATTTGCCCGGAGAAAACAAAACTGAGTACACAATCCATGGCGATCAAACCATCATTATTAAATGGACAACAAATAAAATAGTGGATGAAAATGGAAGAGAAAATGAAAGCAGCGTTGAAAACGCAGGAAGGTACATTTGAGATTGGCGAAGCTGATACCCCCAAAATTGCAAAGCCAGATTGGGTGGTTGCAAGGGTAAAAGTAGCCGGCATATGCGGCACCGACCTTAGGCACTGGAAAATAGCCGAAGCCGAACTGACTTGTAAAATAATGGGGCACGAGCTTTCGGGCGAGGTGATAGAAGTTGGGCCGGAGGTTAAAAATGTAAAACCCGGCGACAGGGTTGTTATTGAAACATTGCTTGGCGATGAAACCTGCGAATGGTGCAACATACAGCGCTATAATATTTGCCCCAACCTATACCCGGTGCGTATGAAAACCATTTCGCAAGCATTTGCACAATATGTAGCCGGCCCATGTGAAAAGTTTTATAAGCTACCCGATAATGTAAGTTTTGAAGAAGCCACCCTGCTTGATACATTTTCGGTATGTATGCATGCCATACAATTAAGCGGCATAAAAATAAATGATAAAGTTGTGATAATAGGTGCCGGTTGCATTGGGTTGGGTCAGCTGCAATTAGCCAAGATATGCGGGGCCGATGTACTTATTACAGATAAGGTGGATTCGGCACTTAAGGTGGCAAAAGAGTTAGGTGCTGATGAAGTGGTAAACATCGATTCGGAAGACGGGCATCAGCGGGTTATGGAATTTACCGGCGGTCGCGGTGCCGATATTGTGTTTGAATGTGCAGGCGGCTCGGCTATGCCCATGACATTGCCCCAGGCGGTTTCGTTTACCCGCATTGGTGGCAAAGTGGTGGTAGTTGGTGGTTTCGAAAAGGACCAAAAAGCAATTGAATTGGATTGGGCCCAAATGCAAAAATCTGAAATTAAACTCATCCTCAGCGCCAGTTATTCCTATTGGGACATTTATCCCGAAATGAAGATGTGCTTAGACCTGGTTGCTAAAGGCAAGCTGAATGCCCGTAAACTTATTACGCACAATTTTTCACTTGATGATATCAATGAGGCTTTTGACACAGCAAGGAACAAAGAGGAAACAGGGGCCATTTTTGTGGCACTAACAGTGTAAACATTAAAAAACACCAATATGAGCACATCAAATTTTGATAAAAATGCCTTAACTGAGTTAAAAGGCATGAGCATTATAATAACCGGCGGAACAACCGGTATAGGCAGGGCTACGGCTATTCTATTGGCACAAAAAGGTGCCGATGTGCTAATAGCAGGAAATAGCCCTGAGCATTTAGACGAAACCCTAAAAAGCATTGAGCAGGCACAGCCCCAGGGCAAATTTGACGGCATAACAGCCGACCTTGCCACCGAAGAAGGTATACAGCAAATTTTTAATAAAGCAGACGAAACGTTGGGTAAGTTAGATGTGTTGGTAAACAATGCGGCGTTGGCATACCAGGGTATAAGCGATGGTAACTACGAGGATTGGGAACGTGTGGTTAAAACAAATTTGCTTGGCTATATGGCCTGTTCCCGTTACGCGCTGGACCGCATGACGCCAAATGGCCGCGGCCATATTGTTCAGGTAGGATCTATGAGTGCAGATGTGCGCGAGACAGGCAGTTCAGTTTATGTTGCAACCAAGGCCGGTATACAGGGTTTTTCGGAAAGCCTGCGTAAAGAAGTGAACGAATTAGGAATAAAAGTAACACTGATAGAGCCCGGAGCTGTGGGAACTGATATGCAACCCGCTAACGCCAGTGAACAGGCACAAAAACAAGAGAGCCTGGAAATGCTAACCGCTGAAGACATTGCATCGGCTGTTGTTTATGCCCTTGAACAACCTTTAAGATGCGATGTTGTCGAACTAAAGATACGGCCCCATTTACAACTTATTTAATGCCGGGGATTAAAGAAGAATATCAATTTTTTTGCGGGCAGCCAAGGCCTATGCGCATGCTGCTTTTAACCAATATGGCCTATGCTTTTGCCATACCGGTTATTGAATTATTTATCGGGGCTTACATCATCAGGAAGTCTGATGATGTAAGCCTTGTTATGGTTTACCAACTGGCCCAAGGCACAGGCATCCCGGTTACATTTGTTTTAAACGGTTACTTATTACGCAAAATACCCATAGCAAGGCTGTATGCTGCCGGCATGATCATTAGCGGACTTGATATGGCCGTTATGATGTTGTTACCTCAGCTCGAAATGGCCGGCATTACACTCATAGGCTTTATAATGGGGTTATCCTATGGTTTTTTTTGGGCCAATAGGGTATCACTTGCCTTAACAAGCACCCGCAATTTTAACCGCAATTATTACTACGGCCTCGAATCCTTCTTTTTTACAATGGCATCTATCATCATGCCTTTATTATCCGGGTATTTTATAGCGGCTACACAAAAGTTTGGCTGGCTTGGCGGTAATATTAACGGTGCTTATCGCGTGCTTACTGCACTGGTAATACTACTTACTTTAGTGGCCTCGGTTATTGCTATTCGAGGTAGGTTTCAAAACCCGCCAAGTGCCCGCTTTATCTATTTTAAATTCCACCGCCTTTGGAATAAATTGCTGGGCATGGCTGCCCTTAAAGGAGTAGCCCAGGGCTTTGTTATTGCAGCGCCGGTTATGCTTATTATGAAACTCGTGGGGAACGAAGGGTCAGTAGGTTCCATCCAGTCGGCAGGCGCTTTGCTATCAGCTGCTATGTTGTATATACTTGGGCGTAAAACCTCTGCCAGGCATCGTAACGCAATATTCATAGCCGGCTTAGGTTTGTTTGTTGTTGGCGCGGCTGTAAATATGATATTATACAACGCTGCAGGGGCCATCATATTTGTTGGTTGTATGGTATTTTCGCGCCCGCTGCTCGACCTCGCCTATTATCCAATTCAGCTTGGCGTGATTGAATGTGTTGCTTCAAAAGAGCAGCGCAACCAGTTTGCATACATATTTAGCCACGAAATAGGCCTTTATACCGGGCGAATGTTTGGGTGTATGCTATTTATATTAATTGCCCGCTTTATAAGCGAAGATACTGCCCTGCGCTATGTGCTGCTTGCTGTTGCCGTGGTGCAGTTCGCGTCTATTTTTGTAGCGCGATCTATCCAGCACGATCGGGAATGGTGCGAGGTATCTGAAAGTAAACTGATAGTGCCGCAAGAATTAAAGGAACCGGCCGAGCTTTAATTATATTTGATCATAACAATAAGATCAGCCCGGCTGTCCTTTTAACGCCTATTCGCCTATTTGTCGTAAGCGATATTTAATTTATCAGCAATTTGCTGTATTGCTGTGTAATGTTGCTGTAGTATAGGCAATGTCTTCATGGCAAAAGCCTTTATTTGCGGGTTGGGAGATGTTGAAGCCGCACGCTCAAATAGCATAATTGTTTTTTTGTGGTCTTTAACCATCATGTTTACGTAACCCGTATCAAACTCGCTACCGGTGCTTGTAGTTAACATTGCATCGGGCTTAACAACCGTAGCCGATGGTGGCGGTATGTTCCACTTTTTAGCTGATACGATAGACTTTAGTTCGGCATTTGCCTTTGAATGATCTGTAACCATCCGCGCGCCAAAATTTTTCACGTCGGTACTTTTGCCTTTTTGCGTTGCAAGCTTTCCGGTCATTACCTCCATCATCCCCCCTTTTGTTGCATTTACCACAAAGTTTGCAACAGCAGTATCGGGCGTTGTAGTTTGCGCGTACATACCCAGGCTAAATAAGCCGCTAAGTAATGTTAAAATAACCTTTTTCATATTTTAATTTGTGATTTTATAAGAATTGGAATACATAACAGCATTGATGAGAAACCAATGCTGTTATGTACTTTATTATTGCGGAGTTGTGCCTTTTGCAGCCGAGTCTTGCTTGTTGGCACTGGTATCGCCTGCTGCTGCACCGGATTGTGATGGTGCTCCTGTTGCTGCACCCGAGTCTCCACCTGTTGCCGAGCCAGTACCTACACCGGTAGCAGTACCTGTGCCAGTGCCGGAAGTATCCTGGCCCGTTGTGCTGCTGCTGTCAGTTGTTCCTTGTTTGCTACTACCGCCACAGGCGGCAAATAATGTAAGGCTTGCGCAAATGGCTGCCATTAAAATACTCTTTTTCATAGTGTTTGTTTTTTGTTATCGTTTAATTTATCTGTTACCTCTTTCATCAAATAATTCCAATTTATAAAGAGGTGAGTGTTGCGTAAATAGGCCCGCGAAAAGGGAGAGCATCCCAAGTAGCAAATGCGGCAAAAACACGAAGTGGTAAAAGCCGTATACCCATGGCGCCGCTATAAGTATAATACCGGCAAACATGTCTATAACTAAATGCAACTGCATTGGGAAAACTTTAAATAAACCTAATGGATGGTTGCTGAATATGGCCATAACCAATTGCATACTACCAATGCATAGCGGCAGGTATAATGGCGCGCCGCCTAACTTAGCAAAGCCAAATATCCAGGGCGATGCTGTTATCAGTAATCCACCGGCATAATCTAATATGCCATGCGCTTTCAGAGAAATATAGGGTTTCATGTGGGCTATGTTTATATTTTGCTACATGGTGCCTGCAGCGAGCAGGCACCACATAACAAGTTGAACCTAAAAATGAAAAACAGTTGCTATTTAAATTATGGCAGTATGGTATCTTTAATATTTTCAAGTATACCCTTACCTTCGCTACCCAGCATTTGCTGCTCTTGCGCATACCCTTTTACATCAGGCGGGCCAAGTACAGGCACCTGGCCATAAGGTTGTGCATATACAAAGCTAAACTCGCCTTTGCCATCAATAGATGGTCCGCTTGCCCAACGTGCGTCCGGTGCTTCGGGCCGCTCAATATTTGTACTTACAAAAGCATATTCAAACTCCCTTACCTGGTCGCTCATCGGGAAAGTGTTAGGGATAGGCAGGTTAGCATTTACACCACCAAGGTCTTCAATAACTGCCAGCCATTGGTTTTGATGCATGGTATCCCTCGCTATCAAAAAGGCCAGCATATCTTTCATTCCCGGGTCGTCGGTAAGTTCCCAAAGCCGTGTGGCTAATACCCTGCCTGTAGATTCGGCCATAACGTTGGCATACATATCGGCAGCAAGGTTACCGCTACCTACCACCCACGATCCGTTGAATGGTACCCCATTGCTATCTACAGCCATAGCAGCCAATCCTGATGATAAGATATGCCTTGGGTCCATACCACCCATAATACTGCCCACAATTGGGTTCTCTCCTGCTATCTTATCCTTAAGGTCGTTTGTGGCACCTTCCAGGTTTAATGCAACAGCGGTGCTAAGCATTTCGATATGCGAAATCTCTTCCGTACCGGTATCTAAAAGCATATCGCGGTATTTAACCGGTCCGCGGTTGCCCCAAGCCTGAAAAAGGTATTGCAAGCAAACCCGTATCTCTCCTTCAATACCGCCTATAGCCTGCTGCAATAATTTGGCATAGGCCGGGTTTGGCTTCTCTACACGTACCTCGTACTGTAGTTTTTTGTCATGATAAAACATATTTACCTCCTGATTATGATTTAACTTTTGTTGCTTCTTCAAAAGATCGGATAGGTATGACAGCTTGAAAATGCTGACCCGGAGCGGATATGGGGTGTTATAATTTCTACAACACGGCACAAATTGTTATGTTTTAAATTAATTTAATTAATTATTGATTAAACATTTTGAACTATTATGGGTTATCCTAAATAAGTGGTTATACATCCCGGTACTTAAATAATTGTAATATTCAGTTCTGCACCACCACTAAATATTCATTTAATAAGTATGACCTGGCTAAATAAACAAACACCTATTTGGATGTGGGTTACCGGTATAGCAATGCTTTTTTTAGCAATTTTTATAATGTGCTGGTGGCTTTTTTACTCAAACTAAAATACAATACAATGGCAACAGAAAACAATATGGCCCCTGGCCAACAAAATGCACCTGAAAACAATAAAACAGTTTACCGGCCAGACCAAGCCGGGGGCGAAGAAATTATTGCCGGTGCCCGACAGGAAGATCAAATAGAGAAACAGCAAGATAATGCAGCAGAAACACCATTTGAGCACCATATAGGAGCCGAACCATCTAAAGACACCTTATCGCAGCAGGATATTGCCGACGGTGTAAAAACCTTTGTAAAGGGGCCGGATGGCCGCATGGCGCTTGAAACAGAAGAAGGGAAAAATAATGGTGCTATCCCGGCCGCTTTTGAGGGACAAAAGAGTAATCATCCATAAATACTAAATAAAATGAATAACGGTACAGCATACGTAAAAGGGCAAAAAGTAATTACCCCTTCGGGAAACGGTTTTGTAGAAAAAGTAGAAGGCGACAAGGTTTCGGTTAAGCTTGAGTCTGGCGATATTGAAATTTTTACCGAGTCGGATCTGGAAGACGATTCTGATGCTGGCTAATTAACAGGTAACCATTAAAACAAAGAATATGTCAGATAATATTGATCCAAGAGAAAAATACACTAATGAGGAGCTTTCGGAGCAACAGCAGGAAATACCGGGCACCGAAAAAGAAATGACCCCAAAGGCAGATCATGGCGAAAACTCTTACCGGGGATGCGGCAAACTTACCGGGAAGAGAGCCATTATAACAGGCGGCGACTCGGGCATTGGGCGGGCAGTTGCCATAGCGTTTGCACGCGAAGGGGCCGATGTTTTAATTGCCTATTTAAATGAACATGACGATGCCAAAGAAACCGCAAAATATATTGAAGCTGATGGCAGAAAAGCAATATTGGTTGATGGCGACATTAGGGAAGAAACGCACTGCCGAAAAATAATTGATACCGCTGTTAGTGAGTTAGGCGGTATAGATATTCTTGTAAATAACGCCGCTTTCCAGATGTCGCGCGAATCATTACAGGAAATATCTACAGAAGAGTGGGACCGCACTTTTAAAACAAATATTTACCCTATGTTTTACCTGTGCAAAATGGCCGAGGAGCACCTTAAGGCCGGTAGTTGTGTTATAAATACCACCTCAGTAAACGCCTACAAGCCCAGGCCCACTTTAATCCCCTACGCTGCAACAAAAGGGGCTATCCAGAATTTTACCTCGGGCATGGCGCAGCTTTGGGGCGAGAAGGGTATACGGGTAAATTGTGTTGCACCGGGCCCGGTTTGGACACCGCTTATACCATCCACCATGACTAATGAAGAAGTAACATCTTTTGGGCAAAATGTGCCATTAAAACGCCCCGCACAACCTGCCGAGCTTGCCCCCGCCTATGTATTATTAGCATCAGACGAAGCCAGCTATATAAACGGGGCAACTATACAGGTTACCGGTGGTTCGCCAACAATTTAAATTAGTAATTTATCCAAATCATGAAAAAAGCATTAGCCGCAGCAGCAATAATAGCAAGTACCCTGGTAATTGCATGCAAAGGCAACCCCCAGGGTGCAATGGGTGTTAATGATAAGCCCGACACTACATTAAGAAGTAACGGGGACAGGAAAACAGGCAGGACGGAAGCCGCGCCAAAAGACAGTGTAAAAAGCATAGGCCCGGGTAAAGACAAATACCATGTTACCGACTCGGAAGACAAGAAAAAACACTAAGATAATAATACAAAAATGGCAATGCTTAAATAAGCATTGCCATTTAACTTTATAATTTATTCACTTATGATGCCTTTAATGGTAACGAGAACCAAAATTCGGAACCTGCTCCTACTTCACTTTCCACACCAATTTTGCCTCCGTGTGTTTTAATAATATCCATGGCTATATACAGGCCCAAGCCTAAACCCTGGTAGGTGTTTTTAGGTAAGGACTCGGACCGGTAAAAGCGCTCGAATATTTTTTTTTGCTGCTCCTTAGGTATGCCTATACCGTGGTCTTTTACCTTAACCTTTAACCAATCGCCATCTGTTAACGCGGTAATTACAATTTCGGGTTCGGCCGGGGCATACTTAATGGCATTACTTATCAAATTGGTTAATACCTGGCCAATGCGGTCCCTATCGCCGTAAATTATAGGTAGGCGCCCCATATGTAATATTAACTTGTGCTTATTGGTGGTTGCTTGCAACGCATCAACCACATCCTGTATACACTCCTGCATATCAAAGTTGCCAAAATGATACTGCAGTTCTCCCGCCCTAATCCTGGTCACATTCAGCATCTCGTCTATCAGGTTCAATAAGCGGTCTGTTTGCCTGTGCATGCGAGACAGCATACTACTATCAGCATCACGGTGCTCTTTGTAATGATTCATTTGCATAAGCTGCAAATAACCACGCATTGCGGTAATAGGTGTTTTTAATTCGTGTGCCGCCATGTGTACAAAGTCTTCCTGCTGTTTGGTTTGGTTTATCCTTTCGGTTACGTTACGGTAGTTAAAAACAATTCGCTTAATATTTGTATCCTTTAACATGTTATTTACGCAGCCTTCAATCCATTTCCACTCGCCTTGTTTGGTGCTTAGCCGCTGTAAAAAAGCCATAGAGTGGCTGCCTTTTGCCAATACTTTTAAAAACTGGACGTTAAAAGATTTAAGTTCATCAGGGTGTATGAGCGACTGTAGCGGGGTACCTAAAAGTTCCGTTTCGCCATATCCCAATATTTTTGTGACTGACGAACAAACGTAATTAATGGTGCCGCTTTCGTCGGTCATTAAAAACCCTTCGGCATTTTTCTCAATTATCCCCTTGTATTTTTCCTGGTCAACTTTATAGCGCTCCTGTATCAATTCTATCACCGCAAACAACGCGGTTATAAGCAAAGCTTCTGCCAAAAAAAAAGCTATTAGCAAACCAAATGCGCCTGCGCCGTTAGCAGTATGCCTTGGGTAAATAAAGCATACCGCGCAAATGGCGGATGCTAAGCTTGCCACCAATGCCGAGCGGCTGCCACCATAACAGGCGCTAAAAAATATGATACCAAAATACGGAAGGAACGGCGCGTACGACCCAAAAAAATCAAGCGGGCCAATAATCATCCAGCTTATAAGAAGTGCTAACGCAACCGGAATAAGTAACCTTGCCCAAAGAGGGCGCTTACTAAAATTTTCCCAATCCCAAACATGGATAAGGGCCATTTCTTTCAGCTTATCTAATAGTAAACCTACGCTCATTTATAGTTAAGTAGCAATTGAAACGCTCCTGGTCGACTTGGCCATCGAGTAAATTTTGCTAACTAAAATAGTTGTATCGTAACGCTTGATCCCGTCTGCATCTATACTACCACATGTAGTTAATTTCCCTTCAATAAATAGTTCTCCTGCATGTTCCAGTTCGGCAGGCAGATCGCCTAAAAGCGTTTCGGGAATCCTTAAAAAATGGTACTCGGTGTGTTCTTCCATCACACCTTTACGGTTAAACATTTCTGTAGTTATCAATTGGCAACACAAATGTTTTTCTTTTCCTGTAATTTTCCATTGCGGCCAGCCATAAGCATGGCCAACAAGTATAACTTTATTAACCCCCTGGTTTTGAAACATAGTAATTATATATAGTATTGTTAAAAATAATGCTCGGGTATAGCATTTGCTTCATTGGCATTAAGTACGGTGTTAATACTTCCAACCAGGTTACTTAAATCAAACGGTTTGGGTATAAATTTATCGCAGCCATAGTACCCCAATGATGTTAACACCCTTGGATAGGCCGATACGATAATCACCGGCAGCTTGTCGGTTTTAGGGTTCACCTTTACCTGATGGCATATTTCCCCGCCATTGATACCTTTTAAAATATAATCTATCAATAGCAGATCAGGGGAATAGTTATCAATCAGGCTGGTAATGTCTTCTGCTTCATCAGAGGTTTTTACTTCAAAGCCTTCGTATAGCAAGGCTTCTTTCATTACATCAAGTACGGCTTCGTCATCGTCTATTATTAAAACTTTCTTTTTATTAGTCATATAGTGGTCAACAAATTTTTATCAATCTCAAAAAATATTAGGGTACGGTCAACACCTGCCGCCATTTGCATGGGCTCTTTAAGTATATTAAAAAAGGTATCGTATGCCTTTGGGAGCCTGCGAACTTTGGGTGCTTGTTTAACCGGAGTAAGTATTATACATACATCTGTTTCGGCGGTATCAACGCAGGTTGTTTTTGAATAGCAATATTTAAAGCCTTGTGAAATAACCAATTTCAATAAGGCAGGAGTTACGGGGATCTTCATGGCGGTAATGTTTAAACAAAATTACCTACCCTGATTTTATACAGTTGCGTATTTGTACAACTATAAAGAATGTTTTAATACGCTATTTTTAATTATAACTATAATTAATTTAAAAAAAATATATTTAAATTAACTAACAATACCATTACTCATGGCAAAACGCACCAATGCGGCCGTATTACGCGAACCGGTTTTATCAATAAGGGCTTGCCGCTGGCTTTCGATAGTACGTTTGCTGGTAAACATTTTATCTGCTATCTCCTGGTTAGTATAGCCTTCGGTGATAAGCCCTAATACCTCAATTTCTTTTGGGGAAAATTCGATATCTACTATTTGTTCAAGAGCCGCGGGGTCGGGGATGGTAAGCAGGCGTTTTAAAAATTTAGAGGTGAGTTCTGAACAGATGTAAAGTTCGTTTACTACGGTATGCTTAACAGCAAAAACCAACTCATCGGCACTTACACTTTTTAATAAATACCCGTTCGCGCCTGCTTGAAAAGCCTTGATCACATATTTTTCGTGATCGAGAGCGCTTAATATAATAACCTTACAATCCGGATACTGTTCTTTGATACGTTCGGTAAGTTCAAGGCCGCCCATAATGGGCATATTCATATCGGCCAGTATTACATCGGCAGGGCAACCGGTTGCAAGTAATGCCAAAACCTGGTCTCCGTTGGTTGCAGAACCGGCTACACAAATATCCGGCTCTTTCTCTAATAACGAGATGATGCCGTTCCTTACAATATTATGGTCTTCTGCCAATACGATATTTATCATAACAGTTTTTTTTAAATTAGTATTAGATCGTATCGGCAATGGTATATAGACTTATTAGTAGCTTTATGGTTTAATACTTATAAATAACCCTCGTCAACAGGGCCTGTTTTAACTATGGATATCAGCAATGATTTAAGCCGCTCGATATGCACGCTTAATTCATCAGACCGCCTTTCATAATCGCTTATTAAGCCCGGGCTTCCTTTACTTGTTGCCGACATGTTCATTAATAGGTTGCGGCGCTCTTCCAGCATCCTGATGGATATCCATATAGATTCTTCCATCTCCTCGCCTTGTTTTTGCAATAAAGCGGCGGCTGTGTAAACATGACCCGTATGGCATCTATATCGTTTATGGCCATTACTGCCTATTTCCCATAAACTGCCGCCACAATCAGGGCAGGTAAAATCGCTATGGTGGCCCAGCTGTTTTAAATCGTTAATATTACTTACCAGCCGCTCGGTAATATCCGCCTCAATTTTAACATCATCCGGAATAGGTTGATGTGCCTGGGGCTTAGATACTATATCTGCTATAATATATCCCATATCCTGCACCAACACCTGGTGGTCTACCGCTACATTATGTATTACGTTTAAAGGCATGTCGTTATACTCCGCCTCTGATGGTTCCTGAACTATGCATATCCCGCCACTGCGTTTAATGGCCGACATCCCCGAAGTTCCGTCATCTAACAGCCCGCTAAGTATAACACCTATAACGCTGGAACCATAAGCAGCAGCAGCCGAACGGAACAGCACATCTATTGATGGCCTCCAACGGTTTTCGTGCGGCCCATATATCAGGTGTGCCTTACCTGTTTTTATTAACAAATGCCTATCTGCCGGGGCCAGGTAAATATGCGCCGCCTGTACAGCGGCACCATCTTCTGCAATAAGGCATTTATACGATGTTAGCTTCCCTAAGGTTTTCACAATAACTGATGCCTGCGAGTATTTAGACATATGAATGACTATAAATACCGCTATAGGTAAATCGGCAGGCAGCTTGTTTATTAACTCGCTAACAGCCTTTATACCACCTGCAGAGGCACCCACAACTATAATATTCTTTACTTCCATCGTACTATTAAACTATGATTTAGGTTTATGGTCGAGTACTATTTTTATTGTGGTGCCCTTACCCTGTTCAGAATCAACGGTGAGTTCGCCATTATATAAACTGATGCGGTTTTTTATACTGCGCAGGCCTGAGCCGCTTGCCGAGTTTTCCTGCTCCTGGTAATTAAACCCTTCACCGTTATCCTGTATCCGTATTTCGATGTGCTGATTTTTTTTAACATCAAGCCTGATCAGGCTTGCATTTGCATGTTTCATACAGTTGTTTATCAGTTCCTGTATTATCCTGAAAATGGTTGTTTCCAGCAGCATGTCATCCCTTGTTTCAAAGCCGGTAACTTTTGCATGTATGCGCATATTTGGCGATGATAGCCTTTTAACCAACTCATCAACCGTTGCAGGCAAGCCAAAATCAAGTAATATAGATGGTGCCAGCTCAAATGATATGTTACGCGTTTCGCGTATCGCCTGGTCTATCAGCTCGCCGATATCGATACTTGCCTTAGTACGGCCCAAATTGAGCGCGCTAAGTTTCATCTTTATGCCATATAACAATTGGCTCACGCTATCATGCAAAGCATCGCTAATGCGTCGTCGTTCGTTTTCCTCGGCATTTAGGGTTGCAAGCGTTATTATTCTTTGCTGGTCGCGCTTTAAAGCAACCGTTTCTTCTTCTATACGCCTTTTTTCGCTGATATCTATCATAATACCAACCAACCTTTTGGTTTGCCCCGGTTCACTGATCATATGCCCCCTAATACTGGCATAACATCCACCTCCTTTTTCATTCATCAGGCGGCAAACCACATCTATCTCTTTTTCGTGATTGATAGATTTACGGAATTGCTCGTCTACTAACTGCCTGTCATCAGGGTGTATAAGGTCTAAAAAGGTGTGGTAACGGCCGTCAAAACCGCCTTCGGGGATAGCACACATATGATAATTGAACTCATCAAGGTAAAAATGCATGTTGTCCAGATCAAGCTCCCAGGCACCGGCAGATGATGCCTCCAGCGATAGTTCGAGCCGCTCTTTTGTTTCGGCAAGGGTCTTAACCGCTTCAATACGCTCGGTAATATCTATAATGGCTATGTAGTATTCGGCCCCGCCGCCGGTAAGGGGCGATATAGCGGTACCCTCAACCTGGGCGTAAAATTCCGTGTTTGCCCTTGATATCATTTTAAGCTGGCAGCTCTGTTTAGCCTGAGAGCCTTGCATGTCTTTAAAAAAGCGGTAAAACGTTTCGCTATACTCGTGAGATACAAATTGCATCATGCGTTTACCCAACAATCCGGCTTTGCCACCTTCTATTAAAAACGCACCAGCGTTGTTCACTTCTTCAATAACACCATAGTTATTTAAAATAAAATAACCCAGGGGCGCCAAATTATAAATGCTCGAAAATTTGATCTGCTGTAGCTCCAACCCTTCGTTGGCGGTCTTCAGTTCATCATTCTGCATTTCCAGCTCTATCTGGTGCACCTGCAATTCCTGAAAAAGTGCTTGTATGTCCTGATCGCTTGTCATCAGCTTGCGCTGACCGATATCAGTAAGCATTTTTTCTGCCTTGATCCTTAAACCATTTTCAAAAGGATCATTTATATCGTCCTGGTTAGCTTTCAAGCCCTTTCGTTTTCAGTGAAAATGTGACAATTAGTGTACTGCCGGCAATTTGGTCTTTTAAAGGCAGTACATTTATTTTACATGAGCCTGTATGGCCACCCATATTTAACAAAACCTCATCGCTTTTTACGATGCCATCGCCTTTAACACTATCTAACAATTTTATAATTGCTTCTGTTTTAAAAAATTGTTCCATATAAGGTAAAAAAGGCTTGCCAAATACTTCTTGTTTACTTTTAAATATCTGACTAAAGGCTTCATTTACAGAAATCACTGTATAATTCTCGTCTATCCGCGCTACAGGCCCTGGATAAACCCAAGACAACATATCAATTGCCTGCCGCATGCCCAATAACGTATGCTCCATTTGTTTGTATGCTGTTATTAATGTAAACGTTAATACCGCGCCCGAAATAAAGTTATCAAGTGTGCGGTAAGGCATAATCCTAACCTTGTACCATTCGTCGGTTTTGGTTTTTACTTCTATTTCTTTGTTGGCAAGCGTCTCTATCACTTCTCTTATCTCGTTTTCTATACGCGAGTTATCAAAGTTAGATACCACATGGGTTATAGGCCGCCCTACATCAGTAGGGATAAGATTAAATAATTTACGTACTTGCGGCGTATAACGCAAAATATCCAACTCGTTATCCAAAAATATCGTACCTATCTCGGTAGAATCGAGCAGGTTTTTCATGTCGTTATTTATACGGGTAAGCTCTTCTGCCTTAGATTGGTACTGCATGTTCATAGTCATCAACTCCTCGTTTAACGACTGCATCTCCTCTTTAGTAGTTAACGATTCCTCGTTAGTGCTTTGCAATTCTTCGTTGGTGCTTTGCAACTCTTCGTTGGTCGATTTTAGCTCTTCCAGCGATGTCTCCATCTGTTGTATGGTGCTATTCAACTGCATTTTAGTATACACCAGTTCTTTTTCCAGTTCATCAACAGCTGCTTTAGATTTATTATCTAAAACCTTTTGCCTGCCACCGGTTTTTTTCTGGTATCCTTTGTCCTCAAAAATTATAAGTACAAGCCCCTGCAAGCCGGTTTCTTCTAAAAGCACTGCCTTTAAATTAACCAGCCTTACCTGGTTGCCATCCTTCAACTTAATGTCGTTTATTAATACTTCCCCTTTTTGGTTACGGGCCTGGTGAATAATGTTACCTACAACATAACGCAATTCTTCGCGCGCCATTTTGTAAATATTCATTACTGCTTCGCCGCTGGGCAACTCCAAAAACTTGCCGGTTTTACCATTGCTGTAAAGGATATCTCCTTTCTCGTTCACCAGTACTGATGGAGGCGCAAAGTTTTCTAATATAATACGGCTGAAGGTATCTGCCACAGATCGCTTTTTGATCTGTTTTTCGACGTCGTCTATTTTCATGGTGTTTAATGGATATTGTTTAGCCACATGAAAAGGGAAATCTATCATTTTACCTACAACCGCATTCCCTTCTTTGCGCTCGTAAATTTTCCATTTCGGGTCAGCGGATAAAAACATCTCTGTAAAACCACCTATAGTCTCTGCAGGCCCCATAAACATTATCCCCCCTACATTTAAAGAATAATGGAAGATAGGGATGATCTTTTTTTGGAGCTCCGCGGTAAGGTATATCATCACGTTACGGCAACAAAGCAGGTCCAGCCTTGTAAAAGGGGCATCTTTTATAAGGTTATGTTGCGCAAATACGATCATCTCGCGCAGTTCCTTTTTTACCTGGAAGGTATTGTCTTTCTTAATAAAAAATTTATTTAACCGTTCTACAGATACATCGGCAACTATATTGTCGAAATATACGCCATTGCGTGCATGCTCAATAGCATCAGGGTCTAAGTCTGTTGCAAACAACTGTAATTTGGGCCATTCGCTTTTATTCATTTCCTCCAGGCACTCAATTAATAGCATAGCTATTGAGTAAGCTTCCTCACCGGTAGAGCATCCCGCTACCCAAATGCGAAAGGGTCCGTTTCCGGTTTTTTTGTTTATCAGTTTACAAATCTTCTCCTTTATCGAATCAAAAGCCGGTGCATCCCTAAAAAACTTGGTAACGCCTATAAGCAATTCATTAAAAAGAATGCCTGTTTCGCGAGGGTTCTCTCTTAAAAAATTAACATAAGCGCTGTAATCAGGTATCTGATGAAAAGCTATGCGCCTGTCTATCCTGCGGGTAATTGTACTTTTTTTATAAAGTGAAAAATCGTGCCCGGTTTGCGAACGCAATAGCATCAGTATTTTTTGAATAGAATTTGCGTTTTGTATAGCCGTACGCACCTGTTCCGATGCTTCTTCTGCCATAACCGGGTGGTTTAAGTACTGGATAATTTTTAAAGGCATCTCTTCCGGTAACAAAACGTAATCTACCAGGTTGGTGCTAATTGCCGCAACCGGCATGCTGTTATACTTAGCGCTGGCAGGATCTTGCGCCATAGCCATACCCAGCTTTTCCTTTATCATTCGTATACCGGTTTCTCCATCAGAGCCCATACCCGAAAAAATTATCGCTACCGCTTTATTCCACTGGTCATCGGCAAGGCTTTGTAAAAAATAATCTATAGGTTGCCTAAACCCGTTTGGCTTTGCCTGGTTTAGCAACAAAAGTTTTCGGTTATGTATACCCATATCCTTATTTGGCGGGATAATGTATACATGGTCGGGTTCTACAGCTATGCCATCAACCGCCTCGATAACCGGCATAGCTGTATAATTTTTTATCAGGTCGCTTACTCTGCCCTGGTGATGCGGGTCTAAATGCAATATTATCACAAATGCCATCCCGCTATCAGCCGGTAAATGCGTAAAAAACTTTTCGAAAGATGAAAACGATCCGGCAGACCCTCCAATACCCACAATTGGGAACGATTTGGGTTTATCCGCTTTTGCTACAACTTTTTCGCTTTTTTTGTTGATCGATCCTAAATCTTTTTGGGGCTTTGCCGCTCTTTCTGCCATTAGTACTTTATTATGAAGAAATATAAAAGTAGACAATATTACTCTTATTTATAAATCGCCAAGTATGTATGGTATCAAGCAGTTAGGCGGATATTAACTCTTCATTAAAAATCTATTTAGGTGTTGCTTTTTAGGTAATATAGTATAGACTGCTACTTTTAAGGACGCGGCGCCCCATGTACGGTATCCTGTTGCGTACGCGTGGTGTCGCCGATCGTTCCGGCACCGGCCGAACCTGTGCCTGAACCGGGCGCTCCGGTTCCATCATTTAAACCTTTGGTAGTGTCTGCTTTTGCGTCACTATCAGCACCTGTACTTCCGTTTCCTTTGCAACTGCAAACGGCAATACTTAAAGTTAACGCTCCGATAAAAAATAGCTTTTTCATAAAAAAAACGGTTATAATTAATGGAATTGGTGATAATGCTTAAGTATTTAAATAACGATAAAAATTCTTGATGGTTTTAATTTTTAATTAATTAAATTTCATTATTGACAATTATGTAAATCATAATTCAAACAATTCATTTTAGCATTTGTAATCATTAAAAGAGCATCATGAAAAGCGTATATAAATACGGTAGCTTATCCGTGCAATCGTTAATGAAAATAGGACCGGATAAAACAATAGAAGAAAACGTCGCCCGTATACCTGATAATAATGTTAGGTATACCGTTACTCACATTGGCGACTTTTACCTAAGTAATAATGGTATAGAAGAAACATTTAAAGCAAAAAGCCCTAATCCATCTTCAAATAGTTACCCGTTATAATAAGGCGGCTTTAAATAAAGCACATAACTTTCGTTTTCTATAGCGGCTTTCCACTGCTGTATCAGATTTTTGTACGCCTGCCCAACCGGTCGTATTTTTCTGTCAAGGTCATACAAACCAAGTGAGTTTACGTTACCTGCGTCATTGCGCAGTGCCGAATCCCAATCTACCTGGTCGGTTAAGCTATACCATGTAAACCCATATATAGGTATGCCGTCGCGCTTTAAACGGCGCACATTGGCCCATTGTGTTTGCAGCCATCTAACCGCGTTTGGCTCGGCAATATTTGTTTCGGTATGCATAACAGGCAATTTATACCTGTTGTAATATTGTTGGGTAATTACATAATAACCAAATATTTCGCCTGCGGCAGATGTGCTGCCATCTTCGTGCACCATATGTTCGTTGGTTATATAATAATCGTTGCCCATAACGCAACTGCCCTTTATTAAGTTATTTTCAAACCAGCGGTATTCTTCCTTTGACATTCCGTTAGCCAATAAATACTCGTACATAACAATGCTTATCGGATAACCATAAGTCAGGTCGAGGGATAAAAATCTCTTTTGATTCAGGAAAGAGGCCAGCGGGTCGCAATCTGGGGTCTCCGGGTGGAAATATTCAGATGATTCGCTTTGTATAAAAACAGCATCAGGCTGTATTTCAAGGATAGCCTGCATGGCTAACACATTGGCCTTACATAGGTTTTTTAATGCCGTTACAAATGATCTATCGTCTGATTTGCATTCATTCCACCACCCATACTGCCCCGAAAAAGCCGCAGCTATAAAAATTTCGTTTACAGGCGTGTAAAACCTAAGGTATTTAAATCTTAAGGCAAAAGCCCTGGCATACTCCGCAAAAAAGTACGGAAACTCAGGATTTTGAAAATCGCCAAGCCAGTCGGGAAGGCCAAAGTGGCAAAGATCTACAATGGGTACAATTCCCTTCTTTTTCATGTAGGCAAATGTTTCATCAACAAATGCCCAATCATACTTGCCCGGCCCTTCATGCACTTTATAAAATGCAGGTCCGTACCTCAGGGTATCTATTCCGGTTTCTGTTACCAAATCAAAGTCGTCTCTCCAAAGCTTGTAATGGCCGCACTTCTCCATTTCATCTACACGCTTACGGGTACCATCCGGCAAAATTATAACCGGGTAACTGTTTTCAATCCCGGTAGCAAACATAAATTTATTCCTGTTCATGAAGTATTTATTGAATAAGCAGTTAGTTTAACTAACCTGTTTAATATGATTAGGTTTTTCGTAAAGAGTAATTTATTATCTTAATAAAACAATTATTTAAAAATTTGTATTATGTATATAAACAAATCAGGAGTATGCAAGCACTAATAAATTCCAAAAATCAATACAATAAAACCTCCAGTTTTTACAAACAGCTTCCGGCAAATATCATTTGCTTTTCTCACCTCCGGTGGGATTTTGTATTCCAGCGCCCCCAGCATTTAATGACCCGGTTATCGAAACACTTTAACATAACCTTTATTGAAGAGCCTGTTTTAGATACTGATGGCGATGCCTATTATGCCTGCCATGAACGCGAAGACTTGCTGGTAATAGTGCCGCATTTGCCAAAGGCTACCCCCACCAACGCCATAACCGTTGAGCTAAAAAGTTTACTGGATAGTTTTATGATGGGGAAACCGCTTGCTAATTGTACCTTTTGGTATTATACTCCCATGGCGCTTGAATTTTCGCGCAAGTACCAACCTGAATTAATAGTTTATGATTGCATGGACGAATTGAGCGCCTTTAAGTTTGCGCCGCAATCGCTAAAAGACCTTGAAAAAGAGCTTTTAAAGAAAGCAGATATAGTTTTTACAGGCGGGCAGTCGCTGTATGAAGCAAAAAAAGATCAGCACGCCAATATACATCCGTTTCCCAGCAGTATCGAAAAAAAGCATTTTCAATCAGCAAGAGCTATCAGAGCTCGCTTAAAATCAGCAGGCAAAAATGACACGCTTACACTCGGCTTTTATGGTGTTATTGACGAGCGCCTGGATATTGAATTAATAAAAGGCATTGCCGATGCAAGGCCGAATTGGCAAATAGTATTGTTGGGCCCTGTTGTAAAAATAGACCCGGCGCAGCTCCCTACAAATAAAAACATCAAATACCCGGGGCCAAAAAATTACCAGGAACTGCCGGCGTATTTGGCCGAGTGGGATATTGCATTAATTCCCTTCCTTTTAAATGAGTCAACCAAATTTATCAGCCCTACAAAAACACCCGAATATTTAGCTGCAGGCGTGCCGGTAATATCTACCGCCATACGCGATGTGGTAAACCCCTATGGAAAAAACAAACTTGTAAAAATAGCCGGCAGTGCCGACGAGTTTGTTACAGCAATAGAAGAACAACTAAATAATATAGAAAAAGAAAGCTGGCTATTAAATGTAGACGACTTCCTGTCGCAAAACTCGTGGGATAACACCTGCAGCCGTATGCTTAACTTAATGACTAACACGATAGCTAACCGTGCCATGTCGTCAATAGCGCAATAAAATGAGTATACAAGCTAACCAATGGCATAACCCGTTTCAATCGTTTTGGATGGCCGGGTATGAATGCTCAGACAAGCTTAACGTTAACAGGCAACGGGTTGACCTAGCTACTTTAACCGATCATCTGAATCAAATAGATGCCGATTATAAGTTGCTAAACAACTTTAAAATATCAACTGTACGCGAAGGCATCAGGTGGAGCTTTGTTGAATTTACCCCTTACCAATATAATTGGTCTGTTGTAGAGAAGATGATAAGGTGCGGGATAACGAATAAAATACAGCAGGTATGGGATATTTGTCATTTCGGCTTCCCTGATGGCCTATCGCCTTTAGATGATGATTTTACACCAAGGCTGGTAAGCATTTGCATAGCATTTGTTAAGCTATATCGCTCAATATCTGTAAACACAGAGTTGATCATTACACCAATAAACGAGGTAAGTTTTCTTTCGTGGCTTGGCGGCGAAGCAGGATGTACTGTACCCTATCAAAATAACAATGGCTGGGAGGTTAAATATCACCTGATGAAAGCCTTTATAGCGTCTGTTTCAGCAATGCGGGCTATAGACCCAAGCGTCAGGATTTTAACTACAGAACCGTTGGTTGATATGGTGCCTGAATTGCCTGTAAGCATTGAAGGCGTGCAGGAAGCCTATTTTCAAAATGAGCTTCAGTACCAAACATTAGAGATGTTATGCGGCAACATATGCCCCGAACTTGGCGGCAAACCCGAATACCTGGATATATTGGGCTTTAATTTTTACTACAATAACCGGTGGGTTATTAATAACAATGGCTTTTTACCTTGGGTAAATGAAGACGATGACCCAAGATGGCGCCCGTTGAGCGAAATTTTAACCGAGGCATACAACCGGTACAACAGGCCCTTTGTGATCACTGAAACCAGCCACCCGGGCGAGCACCGGCCCGATTGGATGTCGTCAATTGCCGAAGAATGTGACATTGTTTTAAAATCTGGTTTGCCTTTATGGGGTGTTTGCCTTTACCCTATTATTGACCGGCCTGATTGGGATGATCTTACTTGCTGGCACCATTCGGGCTTATGGGACCATGGGTTGGTTAACTTAAACGACCGCGTTTTGTATGAGCCCTATGCAAACGCTTTACGCAGTGCAATGAACAACGTTGGTAACTCAAATAATAATAATGACACCGAATTGAGTGTAAGTCAACTAATGGATAAATGTATTATAAATTAATGATAATAGAATAACGCAGGCACATACTTGCCTATGATATCTTATTAATAGTGGCATAAATGATCTTAATTAATACAAATCAATTACTAATAAATATAAAATATGTTAGCAATGAATTACCGGGGGCCCTATCGGGTCCGCACTGAACAACGACCGATGCCGGAAATTATTCATCCGGAAGACGCGATCGTAAGGGTTACCCGCACCTGCATTTGCGGGTCCGATCTCCATTTGTATCATGGTATGGTGCCAGATACGCGTGTGGGGTCAACATTTGGCCACGAATTTACAGGTGTTGTAGAAGAAGTTGGCCCATTGGTTCAAAAGCTAAAAGTCGGCGACCAGGTGTTGGTTCCGTTCAATATCGCTTGCGGCAAGTGCAATTTTTGTAAGCAGGGCCTATATGGCAATTGCCACGAATCTAACCCTATGGCAACAGCGGTTGGGGGTATATTTGGCTATTCGCATACTGCAGGAGGATTTGACGGAGGCCAGGCAGAATACGTTAGGGTGCCATATGCTGATGTAGGCCCAACTGTAATACCGCCTGAGATGGATCCTGATGATGCGGTTTTACTTACAGATGTTGTACCAACCGGTTACCAGGCGGCAGAAATGGGCGGCATTAAAGAAGGCGATACGGTAGTAGTATTCGGCGCAGGCCCTATAGGTATAATGGCGGCACGTTGTGCCTGGTTTTTTGGACCATCAAGGGTTATTATCATAGATCATATAGACTATCGGCTGGAGTTCGCGAAGAATTATGCGCACTGCGAGGCATACAACTTTAAGGAAATGGCCGACCCTGTGCTATTTTTAAAGAAGGCTACTGATTGGTATGGCGCGGATGTTTGTATTGATTGCGTAGGTTGCGAAGCAGAAGGCAATACCTTGCAAACTTTTAGTGGAAGGGTAGCTTTGCTACAGGCCGGGGCAGCTACTGCATTCCAATGGGCCATAAATTCAGTAAAAAAGGGTGGCATTGTTTCGGTTGTTGGCGTTTACGGCCCTCCATTTAACTTGGCCCCTATTGGTAATATACTAAATAAAGGTATCACTGTTAGGGCTAATCAAGCTTCGGTTAAGCGATTACTGCCAAAGCTTATTGACCATGTAATGTCGGGGCGTTTAAACCCAAAGGGCCTTATCACGCACCGGATCCCTTTAGAGGAAGTAGCTGATGCTTATCGCCTCTTTTCATCTAAGCTTGATAATTGTATTAAAACAGTGCTGATACCATCAGCAAAACACTAAGGTCATGGATACAACTAATAAAGATTATAAAACAATTCCCGGCTGGGGCATGGATGCCGACCCGGAGAACGAACCAACCTACCCGATGAAAATTTACACGGGTGACGATCATAACAGAATTAATTATGAAAAAGCAGAGCAGCAACCCGAGACGGTAGAGATATTAATGTCTACCGAACGCCCTCAAATAACACGAGTATTCGGAACATCAGTACCGCCGTCTGGCATTAGCGGGATGATTCGCCGCTATGCCTTTAAGCATAGCGAGGACCGTTACAGGCACTGGATACCGCTTATATTGGCCGACCGTATCAATGTTTTTGAAGGGCTGGTAGATGATGTAAAATCGCGGCGGTTTCCAAATGTGATAAAGGAGCGCGGTTTGACTATGGAGTGGAAACATAATCGCATCGGCGTATTAAAAAAAGCGCTTAGCATTGCTATTACTGGTGTAGTCATATTTTCCATATTTAATAAAAAGAGGTAGCAAGCAAATGCTACGATTAGGAATAAAAAATAAAGCCTTGAAAATAATTTCAAGGCTTTATCATATTCAATAAAATTTAGCAGTTAATAATTAAGATTTTATAAACTCCAAAAGATCTTTATTGATAGTTGCCGCCTCGGTAGTTGGCATACCATGTGGGAAGCCTGGATAAGAAATTAACTTTCCATTCTTTAACAACTTAGCAGCTTTTACACCCGTAAGCTGAAAAGGAACAATTTGGTCGTCCTCGCCATGTAAAACCAATACAGGTATATCAACGCTTTTAAGGTCCTCGGTAAAGTCAGTTTCCGAAAAAGCCTTAATACAATCGTAATGTGCTTTAATGCCACCCATCATCCCCTGGCGCCACCAATTGTCCTTGATCCCTTGTGATACTTTTGCCCCTTCGCGGTTAAACCCATAAAAAGGCGTTGGGAAATCATAGAAGTACTGCGGCCTTTGCGTTGCAGTGCCCTCACGTATCTCATCAAATACAGACATAGGTACACCGTCCGGGTTGCTTTCAGTCTTCACCATTATAGGTGTAACCGCGCTAATAAGTACCGCCTTGGCTACCCGGCCTTTACCATATTTGGCAACATACCTGATAACCTCTCCACCGCCGGTTGAGTGGCCAATGTGTATAGCATCTTTTAAATCAAGTGCAGCGGTAAGCTCGGCAACATCAGCGGCATAGGTATCCATTTCGTGCCCAACTGCAGTTTGGCTCGATCTGCCGTGCCCACGCCTGTCGTGCGCTATTACCCTGTATCCCTGTGCCAGGAAAAACATCATCTGTGCATCCCAATCATCGCCAGATAACGGCCAGCCATGATGAAAAAATAATGGTTGTCCTGTTCCCCAGTCCTTGTAATAAATTTCGGTTCCGTCTTTTACTGTAAATGTACTCATGGTGTGTGGTTTTTGATTATTATAATTAATGAATTAGGGGCGCGACATACACTTTAACAAATATTGCGAACGTAAATTAACGCGTCGACTATTAAAGTAACCTTGGGAATGACTTGCTTATAGCGCAACATCAATATGAGATACCAAAGTAAAATGAAAATCGAAATTAATAAATAAAGCGCAGCCACCCGGCTAAGAAGTTTAAATTTCACATTAATTTAATTCGGAGTGTATAAATTCTTTAAGTGGCAACGCGGCCAAATGCAATATTTATTGTTTAAATAATACCTAATTTTGCATTATGAAACATGAAGACGTAGTTGCTGCCCTTAAAGTAATAGCCGAAAAGGGAATGGCAATTAACATAAGTAAAGATGACTTGCAAAAGTTAAAGGCATTTAACCTTATTGATATTGCAAAGGGTGAAGAAACAGCACGCTCACCGGCATGCTCTTTAACTAAAAAGGGGCGTGTTATGCTTAAATCTAATTTAAAATAATAAATAGTTTCAATTGCGCTACTTTTTCCATTTAGGTTATTTGGGCACAAATTACAGGGGATGGCAAAAACATCCTGATGGTATTAGCGTACAGCAGGTTTTAGAAGAACGACTAAGCAACATCTTTAAAAAACCCGTATACATTACAGGCTGCGGCCGTACTGATGCCCAGGTTCATGCCAGTCAATTTTTCTTTCATTTAGATACTGATACAGCCTGGGATTTTGACCTGCTATTCCGCTTGAATAATTTATTACCTGATGACATAGCCGTTTTTGATATCATACCAATGGATGGCCTACAGCACGCCAGGTTTGATGCCACCGAACGAGCGTACGATTATTTTATACATACCTATAAAGATCCTTTTTTAAGCCAGTTAAGCTCGTTATACCTGATTGATAATTGGGACATAGCCAGCATGAACAAGGCGGCGGCTCTATTATTAAAGTACAATGATTATTATGCCTTCTGCAAGATGCCCGGTAGGAATGAGCATACTTTATGTAATATAAATGCTGCCCGTATATTTACCGATGCCAGGGGCGATAAACTGAGATTTCATATTTCGGCTAACCGCTTTTTGGGGAAAATGGTGAGGATAATAGTTGGTAAACTAATAGATATTGGAACTGGCAAGCTAAGCATCGATGAGTTTGAAGCCCACCTTATAAATCCCCAATTACCGCAGGTAATTAAGCCCGCCTATCCGCAGGGATTATATTTAAGTAAGGTCACTTATCCATATTTAAACATTGGGCCACGCAGTAACTTTAGTAAAATGCTTGCTGCCGATACGAATAAATGGCATCCTGCTTAATTTTTGCTGTGCGCAAGTAATAAGCTTTTACGCATCCCTATCAACAGCGCAAGTGCCAAACAAGTATGCAGTGTTATGAGTAATGGTGTCCCCATTATCCATGCATTATTTAAAAATCCTTTATTGAGTAATGTATTCAATGCCGTAAGTACATACAGCATTATAAAAACCAACGGAATGGTTAAAAACGCAATGATATACAACCATTTATTTTTATTGGCTAAATCGTGCCATGTCTTTATAACTGGCGGCAAGCCCAATATCAATAAAATTAATGAGCATAGTAGTATCTGCTGATTATGTGATAAAATACCCTTTAGCAAATGCCGTGTAACAACCATTTCATCACCGCTACTCATCATAGCCTGGGTAATACGCCCAAATGGTATATTGGCAAATATCAGTGCAAATCCTGCCCGCCTTCTTTTTAAGTCAGCCGTATTCATTAAAAACATACCCAACCACATCATCGCAAAAGAAAACAACGGCCCTGCCAATGTGGCCAACCAGGCATATGGATGTTTTATTTCGCAACCATCACACAATCCCCAAACATTGAAATCGCGTTTGCCCCAATCGCCGCAAATAATTCGGCCGGTAATAATGTGCACCATTTCGTGCAGTTCTAACATTACCATAACCAGTAGTAAAAAGGCTACTATATAGCGGGGCGAAATTTTTAGGCACATCGCTTTAAGACACCGTTATTACTTTGCAGGTTACAGTAATTATCTGAAGTGTCATTATACTACCATATATGTTAAGTTATGTCAAGCTTACATAAAGCTAATGCAGATTTTTGCTACATTTAATGCAGTAAATCCTTATTCATAATTAGTATTACTGTGGCTATAAGTCATCAATATATTCAGTTTCGGGTAGTACTGGCTGCTATAGTTGTGTTGCTGTTCAACACTGCAATGTTTGCGCAGTCGCAGCCCTCAGCTAATAATACTTCCTATGTTACCGATACCACGGGCAAATTTTTGCCAACTATCGCTGAAGCTACAAATAACCCACCGGTACATGTTACCCCAATTGATGTAAAAGCGTTAAATTCCCAGCAAAATATACAAGCCACTATAAGCAAACCGCAGGAGCGTAAAAAGCTAATGGCTTACTTAAGAGAGTTAGATGTTAACGATGGTCAAAGCGCAAATACAGCGCACAAAACATTGTTTTACAATCTGGCTAATGCTTTTGCCCGTTTAAAACTATATCCGTTAGCAATGAAGTGCTTTTTTAAAACGCTTGAACGTAATGCTAATGCCGAAGTTGTTAACGAATATGCCAGCAGGCAGGCCGACTCTTTATTTACAGATACAGCCAATTTTAATCCGGGCTATTTAAGCTTTACCACAAAAGATGATACCTTACTTGAAGCCCGTGCAATAATGCCCAACCCCCAGGGGCAACAACTGCATAAAAGCCCGCCAATAAACTATCAGCATATTTTACAAACATTTACTGATGGTAAAAAAGCAGTTGCTTATGCTATGCTTATACATGTAAAACAACCTATACCCGGCAAGCGTAAAGTATTTTTATTTGCTAACTCGGGCCATACCTACATTACATTGATAAAGTATAATAACGATTCCAGCTATGTATCGTTGTCTTTTGGTTTTTATCCCAAAAAAGGCCACCCATTTGCAGGCACGCCGTTATTCCCATCGGCTGGTTCAACCTTTAGAGATGATGCCAATTACAAATGGGATGAAGTTGCAGGTAAATTTATATCGAAAAGAAAATTTGAAAAGATATTAGCACTTACCCAAAAATACGATGGGGTTAAATATCACCTAAGCACCAATAACTGCACCGACTTTAGCTTAAAAGCTGCGTTAATGGCAGATATCAGCATTAAAGGCACTGTTGGCAGCTGGCCGTTAGGGCATGGCAATAATCCCGGTATTACCGGCCAAAGCATGCTGAACGGCAAGGTGTATAACAACGGGTCTAACAGCCAGGACAATCTTTTTTTGGACCATGATATGGCTATACAAATGGCTGATAAATAGCAGTTTTTATAATAAACTTCTCCGCTCGTAACATATTTGATGCACCACTCATGAGTATTGGTAACTGTGTATTTATTAAATATATTTACAACACAACCAAACACTTATACAATATGAAGCTTATTAAGATCTCTTTAGTGTTGGCGCTGTTTGCAAGCACCGCCTCGGCACAAAACATGTTTAAGTATTTTACAGCTGATGATTTTGCCGCCCGCAGGGCAAAAGTTATGGAGCAAATTGGCGATGGTGTTGCCATTTTACAAGGCGCCGAATTACCTGAAGCCTATATTAAATTCAGGCAGGATAATAATTTTTACTACTTAACCGGTGTTGAGTTCCCCAGTGCTATATTGATAATAAACGGTAAGACAAAAACCTCTACCCTTTTAGTACCCGAAGGCCGCTTTGCTGATATTAAAGACGAAGCTCTGATAAAGCCCGGCGATGATGCTGCCAAAATGTATAAAATGACCAGCGTTCTACCAAAAACAATGCTGACCACCCAATTGGCAGGCTTAGTAGCCCGCGGCCAAACATTTTACTTGGTTACTTCGCCTGACGAAACATCAGAAATGAGCCGGGATAGATGCGTGGCGTTAAGAAACACCCGCCTAAGCGACCCATGGGACGGGAGAATATCAAAAGAAATAAACTTTTTAAATAAAGTAAAAGAACGCTACCCAATGGTAACGGTTAAAGACCTCACCCCTATGCTTGATGAAATGCGATGGATAAAGGATGAAAAAGAAATTGCCGTTATACGCGAATGTGGTAAAATAGGTGCCCGCGGCTTTGATGAGGCCATGCGGGTAACCCGCCCTGGCATTTATGAATACCAGGTTGCAGCAGCATGCGATTTTGTTTATCAAAACGAAGGAGCAATGGGCCCATCATATTTCCCGATAGCGGCATCGGCCGAGCGGGGATTAAGCTGGCATTACAATGCTAACAACCATACTATAAAAGCAGGCGATGTAATGATGATGGACTACGCCCCCGAAGTAAATTATTATTCTACCGATATTACCCGCACATGGCCGGTAGAGGGCAAGTTTACTGACATACAGTTAAAATACTATAACTGTATTAAAGAAGTATCTGAACAGGTTATAGCCGCTATGAAGCCGGGCATTACTATCCAGGAAATGTCTGATATTGCTAAAAAGGTATATGTAAAGCATGGCTTCGAAAAAATGTATCCCGGAGGTATTGGTCATTATGTAGGCATGGCAGTTCATGATGTTGGCCCGCGCGATAAGCCTTTTGTACCTGGTGTGGTGTTTAACGTAGAACCTATTATTGAAGATAAAGAGATGAAATTGCACTTGCGTATAGAGGACACCATTATTATTACTGCTAATGGCGCCGAAAACTTAACATCCGGCACTCCAACCAATGTAGATGCCATGATTAAACTGGTAAAAGAAAAAGGCATCTACGAAAAATAAGCCTTGCTTAACAAAATCATAGTATAAAAGCCGCCCACAAGCGGCTTTTATCATTATGCATCCAACGATATCTATTTTCAACTGATTACAAAAGCCTGACCTAACAAGTTTCGCGCCTTAAGTATTAAGATTATTTTTGTACAAAGCGCCTTAAACAGCGCACTAACTATTAATGGCTGAAACATCACTCATCAGGCGCCTTAGCCTGGCACAGGCAACCGCTATCAATATGATAGATATGGTGGGCATAGGCCCCTTTATTACCTTGCCTATGGTTATAGGAATGATGAATGGCCCCTGGTTTTTATATGCTTGGCTGGCTGGCGCAACACTATCCTTTATTGATGCGATGGTTTGGAGCGAACTTGGTGCAGCTTTCCCTATGGCAGGAGGATCATACAACTTTTTAAAAGAAACCTACGGCAAAACCGGCTTTGGTAAATTAATGAGCTTTTTGTTTGTATGGCAAACCATGATTCAGGCACCATTGGTCATCGCATCAGCAGCCATAGGCTTTGCCGCTTACTTTTCGTACTTGATGCCCATATCACTTTGGGTGGCTAAAATGCTGAGCGGTGGTGTTGTGATACTAATAGTAATATTGCTTTACCGCAAAATAGAATCGATAGGTAAAATAAGCATAGTGCTTTGGGTATGTGTAATGGCTACTATGCTATGGATAATAGGCGGCGGTATTGCACATGGCAACTTCCTGCAGCCCATAAGGCACATTAATGATGGGCTTACGGTTAACTATGCCTTTGTTACCGCTATTGGCTTTGCCAGCGTTAAAAGTATTTATAGTTATCTGGGCTACTATAATGTATGCCATTTAGGCGGCGAGATTGTTAATCCAGATAAAAACATACCAAAAAGTATGTTTTTATCAATTGCAGGTATTGCCCTTTTATATTTAATGATGAATGTGAGCGTGGTTAGTGTTATACCCTGGCATGTAGCTAAAGACAGTCCTTTTGTGATAAGCGATTTTATGAAAGAGCTGGCCGGGCCTACAGCCGCTAAAGTGGTTACCTGTATGGTGTTATTGGTAGCTTTCTCATCTGTATTTTCGGCTACGTTAGGTTATAGCCGTATACCATATGCTGCTGCTACAGATGGCGCTTTTTTTAAAGTATTCGCAAAACTGCATCCTAAGGGTAATTTCCCCCACATCTCCTTGTTGGTATTAGGGGCCATAGCATTTGTATTTAGCTTGTTGTTTAAGTTAAGTGATGTGATCAGCGCTATTTTGGCTATGCGGATATTGATACAGTTTATATCGCAGGCAGTGGGCTTATTAATATTGAGGAAGAAGAGAGGCGAGACTAAATTCCCATATAAAATGCCGTTGTTTCCGTTGCCTGTTTATTTAGCCATTGTTATTTGGGCGGGTATATTAGTAGCTACCGGAGTAAAAATGTTTATTGGGGGGCTGGTTACGATTACCTTAGGCATTATTGTATATTTTATTAAAGCAAAAGTGAACAAAGAGTGGCCGTTTAGTAACAAGCCACATATTGGTCAAACTGATAATCCGTAAAATTCAATAGCATTTTTGGCCCAAAATAGTTCCTGCTCATTCACGCTGAGTTTATCGACATAACTTCCGGCTACGTTCAAAACGCCTTTATATTCACCCGCTACATTACAAACCGGCCAATCGGAGCCAAACATTACACGGCTTGCGCCAAAGGCATTAAATACGGTATCTAAGTAGGGGGTAAAATCATCAACTGTCCAGTTTGTCCAGTTGGCCTCTGTTACCATGCCCGATATTTTGCAGCTTACATTGGGATATGCCGCTATGGCGCTTATCTCTTCACGCCAGCCATCAATTACCTTATCCTTGATGTAAGGCTTAGCTATATGGTCTATCACAAAACACTGGTTGGGAAATGCAACTACAAAATCTTTAACGTAACGCAAGTGGTTAGGTTTTACCAATATATCATAAGTAAAGCCGTAAGCATCTAGCAAACCAATGCCTTGCATAAATTTCCGGTCCAGCATATACCTGTCGTCCGGTTCGGCTTGTAACACATGCCGGAAACCTTTTACAATATTAATAGTGCTATAATACTGTAACCGATCTTCGATGTTATCTGCTTTAAGGTTAACCCAGCCCACAATACCTTTTATAAAATTATTGCTGTTAGCCTGACTAATCAAAAAACCATTCTCTGCTTCTGATTGATCGGCTTGAACCGCAACACATCCGCTTATTTCATGCTCGTTATAAACAGGCGAAAGATCACCGGGTAAAAAATCTCTTTGGATAACGCTCATATCGTCCGTTATCCAGGCATCCCTTACCGGGTTATATACCCAAAAATGCTGGTGACTATCAATTTTTAGCATAAGCTTTAAGTACCTGGCGGGCTTGTCCTAAACCATCAATACCTAATTCTATCACATCGCCGGGGTTTAAATATACAGGTGGCTTCATACCTAAGCCTACACCCGCCGGCGTACCGGTTGATATAATATCACCAGGCAATAGAGTCATGAACTTACTGGTGTAAGCCACCAAAAACGGTATGTTAAATATCAAGTTGGCTGTACTGCCATTTTGCATGGTTTTTCCATTTACGGTTAACCAAAGGCGCAGGTTATGCACATCGGCCACCTCATCTTTTGTTGCTACAAAAGGGCCCATTGGTGCAAACGTATCGCATCCTTTACCTTTATCCCATGTGCCGTTACGCTCTATCTGAAACTCACGCTCCGATACATCATTGTGTAAGCAATAACCGGCAATATAATCCAGTGCTTCGTCTTCCTCTATATACGATGCCTTTTTACCTATCACAATAGCCAGTTCTACCTCCCAATCTGTTTTTACTGAATCGCGGGGTATAACAATATCATCAAAAGGGCCAACTAAAGCAGTGGTCGATTTCATGAAGATAACCGGTTCCGGCGGCATTGGCGCACCCGTTTCTTCGGCATGGTCGCGGTAGTTTAAGCCTATACAAACTATCTTTGATGGGCGTGCTACAGGGCTTCCTAAGCGTTCTGAGGAAGATATCTCTGTAAGAGAATCTTTATTTGCATCAACAAATTCCTGCAACCTGTTTAAACCGTCGTTCTCAAAAAAAGCTTCGTTATAATCTTCTCCAAAAGCAGATGTGTCGTACTTTACATCGTTAATGATTACACCTGTTTTCTCTTTACCGGCAGCGCCGTATCTAATTAGTTTCATGTTAGTTATTAAGTTTTATGAAGCCGCCATCCATTGGGTAATCACAACCGGTAACAAAGCCGGCTTCGTCCGAGCACAGGTAAAGGGCCAGCGCGGCCACTTCTTCGGGCTTACCCATACGGCCAATAGGCTGACTTTTTGATAACTTTTCGAATATTTCTTCTTCCCGACCGGCATAGTTCTTTGCAATAAAGCCGTCAACAAACGGCGTGTGCACCCTTGCCGGCGATATAGTGTTGCAGCGAATGTTATCGGCCAGGTAATCGCGTGCAACTGACATGCTCATAGCCATTATTGCCCCTTTACTCATCGAGTATGCAAACCTATCTGTTATACCCACAAGGGCTGCTATGGATGCCATATTTAGTATCACCCCACTTCCGTTAGCCTTCATTAATGGGAGGGCTGCATATAAGGCGTTGTAAGCCCCTTTCACATTTACTTTGTAGATTCTATCAAGATCGGCCTCAGCGGTGTTTTCAAGGTTACCTACGTGTGCTATACCCGCGTTATTAACCAGTATATCAACCTTACCAACAGCTTTAAATACATCCAGCACCTTCTGCTGGTCGCTTACATCGGCAGTGTGGCCAAAGGCTTCGCCGCCGTTACTTTTTATCTCGTTAGCGGTATCCTGAGCCGCAGTGGCATTTAATTCTATGATATGAACAGTTGCCCCTTGTTGAGCAAACAGTACTGATATGGCTTTGCCTATACCGCTACCTCCGCCGGTTATTACCGCATGCTTATTTTTTAAACTGAACATAAGTATTTATAAAGAAACCCCTCTTTTCCAGGGAATAAAATCATCATGACCTGATAATGCAGCTTTGGGTTGTTTAACCCCACTTGCCACATCAATCACATAATCAAGCATCGCCATCGCCGATTGCTCTATGGTTTGCTCGCCTTCTATAATGGTACCGCAGTTAATATCTATAATATCGGGCATTTTGTTATACAACTTGGTATTGGTGGCTACCTTAATTACCGGTGCTATGGGGTTACCTGTAGGTGTGCCCAAGCCCGTTGTAAACAGTACCACGTTCGCGCCTGAGCCAACCTCGGCCGTTGTGCTTTCTACATCGCTGCCTGGTGTGCATAATAAGTTAAGGCCGGGTTTAGTAACCTTTTCAGGATAATCTAAAACTTCGGTTACGGGCGATGTACCACCTTTTTTTGCGGCCCCTGCAGATTTTATAGCATCGGTTATCAAACCGTCTTTTATATTGCCCGGTGATGGATTAGCGTAAAAGCCTGAACCTGACTGTTCGGCGCGTGCATTATAGGTACGCATCAGGTTCATAAATTTCATAGCCTGCTCTTCGTCCACACAGCGATCACTCAATTCCTGCTCCACACCACATAACTCCGGAAACTCCGACAGGATAACACTCCCGCCAAGACTAACCAAAATATCCGATAAATAACCTAACGCGGGGTTTGCAGATATTCCCGAAAACCCATCAGATCCTCCACATTCTAAACCAACACACAATTTTGATAATGGCGCAGGCTTGCGTTCCTGTTTATTAGCTTCTATTAACCCTGCAAATGTTTGTTTTAATGCCTCGTGCAAAAGCTTGGTTTCGGTGCCTACTTTTTGCTGCTCCAGCATTACTAATGGCTTACTAAATTTTGGGTCGCGTTTAGCTATTTCTGTTTGTAATATGCCTGCCTGCGCATTTTGGCAACCCAAACTCAAAACTGTAGCGCCTGCTACATTTGGATGGGTAATATAGCCTGCCAATAAGCCGCAAAGGGCGTTAGCATCGGTGCGGGTACCACCGCAGCCCATATCATGATTAATAAATTTTATACCGTCGATATTGGGAAACAATTTTTTGGGGGCATTGGCTGCGGGCGATAATTG
Organism: Inquilinus sp. KBS0705; assembly: GCA_005938025.2. Classification (NCBI taxonomy): domain Bacteria; kingdom Pseudomonadati; phylum Pseudomonadota; class Alphaproteobacteria; order Rhodospirillales; family Rhodospirillaceae; genus Inquilinus; species Inquilinus sp. KBS0705. The sequence goes on from VCCI02000005.1 coordinate 47,974, forward strand.
CAGGTCGGCATTTAGTATTTCTTCAACCGATTTACCGGCATGGTACATTTCCACCAAATTATCTACCTCTGTTTCGTAACCACGTGGTTCGGCAAAGCCCAACTTTGCTGATAGTGCCTCTTTAAGCACGTTAATATTGCGGTTTTCGCAAAAAACCAATGGTATTACCAGCCAATAGTTTCCGGTACCTACCGAGCCATCAGCACGATGATAACCTAAAAAGGTTCTGTATTTATATTCCTCGGCTATAGAAGGGGCATGCCAGGCTGTTTTACGATCACCTAATTTAAAATCCTCAGAAGCGTGCTTCACGTTATTTACGGTAATAGCCGCTCCTTTGGCAATATCTTCGCTGGCGCGGCCAACCAAAACCCCATACATGTATATAGATGTGCCTTGCGGATATGCTGCAATAGTAAATTTATGCTTAGCCTCTACGTTGGTAGCCAAATTAAAGGTGTCACCATTAAAGTTTATGGCGTAGCCAGCAGGCAAGTCGGTTAAAGCCACCAGCACATTATCAGTAGGATGAATTTGTAAATAGGTATGTTTAGTATCGGCAGCCATAGCTTATTTGAGCCTTATTAATTGGTTTATAATTACGAATATAAAAAGCTTAAACGTATTTAAGACAATTAATAATTATACTTAAAAAAGATCCTCCTTTTTAGGGGAGGATCAGCATGCTTTTATTTAGATATTAGGTTATACAACTCGTCAAGTTTTGGGCTTAACACAATCTCTATTCTGCGGTTTTTTGAAAGCGCTTCGGGCGTCCCCGTAGTATCAATCGGCTGGAACTCGCTTTTGCCTGTTGCTGTTAACCGCTTGGGATCTATCATTTCTATCTCGGTTAAATATCTGGTTACTGATGTTGCCCTAAGTACGCTCAGATCCCAGTTATCTTTTATTTGCCCCAAGTTAATTACCTTTTTATTATCAGTATGGCCCTCAACAGCAATATTAATATCCGGCTCTTTATTTAATACTACCGCCAGTTGCTTAAGCGCCTGTTTACCCTTTTCATCTATCACAATACTACCCGACGGGAACAGCAATTTATCGGTTAGTGATACATATACTTTACCATTTTTAATGTCAACTGATAATCCGCTTTGCTGGAATCCTAATAAGGCTTTTTGCAACTTCTCTTTAAGGGCGTTGGTTGCCTCATCACGCTTTCGCAAAATTTCTTCTACTTCTTTTAATCGAGCCTCGCGCTTTTGCAGATCATCAGATAACTGACTAACCTTTGATGAACTTGCGTTTAAATTATTATTTAAAGTATTGTAGTTAGTTTTTAGCTGCGCCAATTCCTGGCGTATTTGCGCGGTATCTGACATTAGCTTGGCTACCTGGGCTTCAAGTGTGCCAGTTCGGGTTGATAGCGAGTCGCGTTCGGCTACTAAAGCCTTATACTTTTTTGGTGACAATACCACGCAGGAGTGCAATGCCAACATAAGCAGTGCCGGAAGTAAATAATACTTTAATTTCATGCTATTAGGGTTTAAGGGTTAGGCCAGGGCGTTGCGCAGAAAAACATTTATAGGATATATCCTGCTGCAAAGGGTTACGATATCCTGCGCTACATTTTTACTAAATAATTCTTTATCCTTTAGCTCGTGCCACGCAATAAAGCTTTTAAGCTTCAGCAGGTCGATGTTTTCATTATCGGCGCTGTAATCTCGTGGCAGGGTTTTAAGCTGATCTTGCTTTCTAAATTCACCAAACAGTTTTATAAACGATGGTTCATCAATTACCTTTTTTAACTCGTCGGCATTGTAATCAATCTCTTGCCGTATTTTTTTGAGTTGTTCGGCTTCGGGCATCCAGTAACCTCCGGCAATGAATGATTTCCCGGGTTGTATTTGAAAATAGTATTCGGCACCGCCAAGCTTCGGACCCATAGTAGGTATACTTATGCCAAAGTTATTTTTGTACGGAGTTTTATTTTTACTGAAACGGATATCGCGATATATGCGCATCACGCATTTTTTCGGGTCAAGGTCGGGGCTAACGGCTGGGTCTACCTTGTGTAGTTTTATAATGATATCTGCAGCCAGTTCAATTACATTCTCGCGTGCCTTATCATGTTTTTGTTTGTTAGCCTGAAACCATTCCCTGTTGTTATTTTCAACAAGCTCTTTTAAAAAGTCAAGCGTTTGCGGTTGTATCATTAAAAAAGAAGTATAACAGTTTACATGGCTAAGCCGGTTGGCTTAGTTTAAATTAAGCTTTTCGCCACCACGCATGTTTATCTCAACATTTTTACGGCGATATTTTTTATACCAAACATATCCAACTGCCGCAACTGCTATATAGGGTGCTGCTAATAAAAACAAAATACCATTATTTAAGCCGTTAGTTGCCTTGTTACCGCTTTTTGAGTTCGACTCTACTGTGGCAGTACACATTGCACATTGCGCTTTAACCGGCAAAACACTACATAGCATTAAACCAAAAGCAATAACAAAAAACAAAAATTTAAATCCCTTTTTCATAGCTCGAATTTTTATTAAAAATGGTAATAGGGCGATATCATCAAATATACGATAACTCCGGTAACTGTTACATATAACCATATAGGGAACGACCACCTTACCAATTTTTTATGCTTCTCTACCTGCATTTGTAAACCGCGGTAAAAACTCAATAATATTAACGGTAAAACACCCGCCGCCAATATAATGTGGGTAATTAAAATAAAGTAATAAATGTATCTAACAGTGCCTGCATCTATCTTCTCGCTTATAGATAATATGCCATCGCCGTCGGTATCGCCATAACGGGTTTCGGGTGCCAGGTAGTGGAACAGTATGTATGATACCAAAAACAATGACGACAGGCAAAATGCTGTAATGTTTATACGCTTATGTATGGCAATCTCGCCTTGCTTTATAAAATATAACGATGTTAAAAGCAACATACTACACACCCCATTAATAACTGCGTTTAACAAAGGTAAGTAGTGAGTAAATGACGGCAGCTCGGCAGGAGCAGGTATTATTTTACGATTTAAGATAACAACTACAGCAAACACAAAAATTGATACGGCGGCAACAAAGCGGAATATAAATTTATCGTTCATATGGTTGTTTTTAATATAAGGCTTTATCTACTTTTCGTAACTCTTCGGCAATTAATACTTTTATTTCGTCGTTAAGGCGGGTCATATCTGTTACAGATGTTCCGGAATAATACCCTCTTATACGTTTCTCGGCATCTACAAGTATCAGCTTATCGCTATAGATAAAACTGTCGCTATTCTGTTTAAGCGCATCAACCAAAAACCCTTTGCGTGCCAGGTTATAAACCGATGATGTATCGCCTGTTAAAAAAAGCCAGTTGCTATTTGGCTTAAATTGAGCAGCGTACTTTTTTAATACAGAGGGCCTGTCATGTTCAGGGTCAACCGTTATTGATAAAAAATACAGCATCTTATTTTTAGCGTATACGCTATCTATATCGCTGATATTTTTATTTACTTCACTACAAACAGTTGGGCAGCCCGTGTAAAAAAAGCTTGCTACAAATATCTTTTTATCAAAGTTTTTAAATGATACCTGTCTGCCATCCTGGTCAACCAAATTAAAGTCGCTCAGTTTATGGTATATAGTATCGGGTATATAAGTACCATGAAACTTATGCCCGGTTTTTGCAACCTCTTTAGGCCCGTAAAAAGGCAGTGGCTTATACCTGTTTTTCCCTTTTGCGGTTAGCAAATAATATAAAAATCCCGGTAGTGCTAATATCAATACCAGGATTATAATCTTTTTCAGGATGTAACCTTTTTGCATTATACCCGCAGGTCTACCCAGTAATGGCTTTCGTTTGATAATACTAATATCAACCCAATAATAAATAGTATAGGTACTATGATAGCCAGGGCCAAACCTATTCTCTCGAATTTAAGGTGCATAAAAAATGCAACTATATAAAATGCTTTTAACAGGGTTAATACAATATAAACCGGGTTAGCATAGTGTATAGGTATAATATTTTTAGGAACCAGTATTAGTGCTATAAAAAACTCAACCGCTGTTATAGCCGATAGTATTAAAGCAACTTTAACTATTCTTTTCTTGCTCATTCCTTCACCATGATCTTCATGATGAACTTCTGTTGGTTCTGATGACATATATAATCAGTTAAATTGTTAAACTAAATAAAAGAAGGTAAACACGAATACCCAAACCAGATCTACAAAGTGCCAGTAAAGGCCTACTTTTTCGATCATTAAATAGCTTCCGCGTTTTTCGTAAGTACCTAACAATACATTAACAGTGATAATGATATTGATGATAACACCGCTAAATACGTGGAAACCATGGAAACCGGTTATAGTAAAAAACAAGTTTGCAAACTGCTGGGCGTAGGTGCCATATGTACCTTCGTTACCGCCGGTAAACAAATGCTTTAGTTCTTCGGCATCGGGTATATGTCCCCACCAAAAACCTTCATGGTGCAAGTGGTTCCACTCTAATGCCTGGCAGCCTAAAAACATAAAGCCACCTATAACTGTAGCTATCATCCAGCCAATAACTTCTTTTTTGGCCATTCTATGTCCTGCTTCTACGGCTAACACCATCGTAACCGAACTTAAGATCAGGATAAACGTCATTAAACCCACAAACACAAGCGGCTGTCCGCTATCTACTATGCCGGGTATTGATTGGAAAACTTTGTCAGGCGCGGGCCAGCTGCTTGAGCTGAAACGTAAAGCGCCATAAGAGATAAGTAATGATGAAAATGTGAATGCATCCGAAAGGAGGAAAAACCACATCATCATTTTACCATACTCAACATTAAACGGCGATTTGCCTCCAGACCATGGCGTTGATTTTACTTCATCAATTGGTGATACTTGTGTACTCATTGTGTACTTAAATGTGGTTTGTTTAATATTGGTTCAAAAGTAAAAAAACATACAGATAAATCCATATAATATCGACAAAATGCCAAAAAATAGAGGACATCTGCATTCTAAATAAATTTTTAACCTGTGGTATGTTCTTATAGCTACCCCATAGGGTATTGGCTAACAGGAATAAACCGGCTAAAATGTGCAACAGGTGCATTCCTGTAAACACGTATATAAACGACTGGGAAGCATTTGGGTTAGTAAAATAGACACCCATTTTGTTTACCAGTACGTACCAGGCATACATTTGTACTATGAAAAACACGATGCCTAATAATATAGTAAGCCATAAATAAAGCCTTTGTTTTGCAAACTGTAAACCTTTAGCTGCATTTGAAGCCATGTACATAGTTATACTACTAAGTATTATTGCAGCGGTACTATACATAAATGCATCTGGCAGTTTAATACCCATGCCATGCCCTTTACCGCCTGCATATACTATAAAGCCACTTGTTAATGCCGCAAAAAACATAAACGATGTGAAAATGAATATCCACATGTTGAATTTTTTGGGGGCAAGGTTAAGCTTATCTTCTTGTTGTTGTATCTGCGCCATCATTTCACCTTTCCTATAAAATCAAACAAAAACATTAGTTGCACTATTGGCAAATAATAAAACGAGCCAAACATTAATTTACGCGCTTCTTTAATTTGCAGCGTGCGTAATAAATTAAATGCCTGGTATAAAAACACAAGGCTCATTACTAATGATACCCCACCTACATAATACCCCCCATAACCATAAAAGGTTGGCAAAAGGCTCACCGGTATCATAACAATAGCAAATATAAGGGTAATAATTGCACTTACGCGGTCTCTTTCGCCGGTTGGCAATAGCCTGAAACCTGCAAGCTTATAATCATCATCCAGCACCCAGGCAATAGCCCAAAAGTGTACAAACTGCCAAATAAATTGTATACCGAAAAGTATCAAGGCTATTTCGTCAATTTTTTCGTGTGCTGCCACATAACCTATAAGTGGCGGCAAAGCACCGGGTATAGCACCTACAAATACCGCTATTGGCGATTTGCGCTTTAGCGGTGTATATGCAAATGCATATAGTAATATCGAAAATACCGATAATAGCCCCGTTAAAATATTTAGGCTGCCTAACAGATATGTGCCTGCCATACCCATAAACAAGCTTAGCACTAAAGCCTGTCCTGTCGTCATATGTCCTGATGGGATCGGCCTATCCATGGTACGCTTCATCAGCTTATCCAGGTCCTTTTCAATTATCTCGTTAAAGCCGTTAGCTGCTGATGTAACCAGGAAACCGCCAATAATCAGCTTTACCCAATCAGTCCAAACAATTACACCGTTAGCCTTACTACCTATTAAAAAACATATAGACGCTGAAAAAACTACCAGAAAGGTTAGGCGCAACTTAATTAGCTTAGAAAAATCGCTCCACTTCATTTGCTGCCCCCCTGCACGTTAACCGATTTAAACAAATTCAATAACAAGTAAAACTGCGCACCAAATACCAGGCTGGCCAAAACAATGTGGCTTGCCTGCGCATATGGAGGCAAAGCAAAATGCGATAATAGTATACCTGTAACTATTTGCAGCATGATCATTAAAAACGAAAAGCTCATTATTTGTTGCTGTACCGAATGACGACTAAAACCCTTACGTATCAATGCATATAATACAACATTTAATACCAGCACAATTACAGCCATATCCCTATGTTGCGAAAATATATCACCTGCTTTACTTATCCATGTTTCGCGGTAGCTGCCTTCTAAATGGGTGGCTACTTCGTCAATTTTTTCCCGCACTTCGGTACCAAATGTTATTTGTAAAACGCTTAATGCTAAAACAAGCAGGGTAACTATAGCTACCAATGGTTTTACTTTTATTACATGCCGCTCTTGTACCTTTGCCATATGATAGGTAGCAATACTGATAGCTAAAATTGCCAGCGCTAATAACATGTGTACAGTAACTATCCAGGCCACTAAATTGGTTGATACCACTATTGAGCCTAACCATCCTTGAAAGCCTACCAAGATTAAATTCAGCACGCTTAAAAAAATGATGGGCTTGTTTGTTTTACGGTAACTAAACGAGTAAATCGCTGTAAGCAGTAAAAAAATGCCTGATATTACGCCAATCAGCCGGTTAATATACTCTGTCCAGGTACGTGCGCCATTGAATTCCTCTGGTATTAATATCGATCGGTCGTTACGTATACGCACTGCCAGTTGGCTATATCCAAAAACATCAAGCATTTTGGCAAATTTTTGATTCTTAGCCAGGCGCTTATCCGCATAAACCTGCTTATAGTTTACAGGTAATTCGGCAATGCTGGTGGGTGGTATATATCTGCCAAAGCATTTAGGCCAATCAGGGCAGCCCATTCCCGAACCGGTACTTCGCACCACACCGCCTGCTAATATCAATACAAATAGCAGTATAATGGTTATCAGGTTTATTTTTAGAAAACTTTTACCGGGTGCGTTTATGCTCATCTATTTATTCTAAAAAATTAGGGTACCTGTTTTGTAGTATTGAGTTCAAAGTATTAAGCCCTTAACTACGACTTGAATGCTTTAAACGCTATACTTAACAGCTACCCTAAAAGATCAGATCAGTATTGTTAAATTATTTTACTTCTTCGTTAGCCTTTTGAGTACTGGTCCATTTATTATGTGCCTCTAAACCTGTCGGATTATCTTCAAAATCGTGCGGAAGGTTCGAACTCATTGTTTGCGACAAAGGAACTGTTTGTGGGATATAATCATCCTCTGCTCCCGGCTTACTGTAATCATATGGCCAACGGTAAACTGTAGGTATCTCTCCTACCCAGTTGCCGTGGAAATGCTCAACAGGTGCTGTCCATTCAAGAGTATTAGCTTGCCAAGGATTTTGAGTTGTCTTTTTACCCCAAAATATCGAGTATACAAAGTTTATAAGGAAAGCAACTTGTGCCAATGCCGACATAATTGCTGCCCATGTAATAAATGTATTTACCGATAACCAGCGTTTCATTGATTCAAACTCGGTGAATGCATAGTAACGACGAGGCACACCATCTAAGCCCATAAAGTGCATCGGGAAGAACACCAGGTAAGCACCTATAAACGTTAACCAAAAGTGCAGGTAGCCTAATTTTTCGTTCATTAAACGGCCATACATTTTAGGGAACCAGTGATAAACACCGGCAAGCATACCGAATATTGCTGCCGAACCCATCACCAAGTGGAAGTGAGCTACCACAAAATAAGTATCGTGCAAGTTGATATCAAGCGCCGCATTACCAAGGAATATACCGGTTAAACCACCTGATATAAAGAATGATACCATACCAATAGCAAATAACATAGCCGATGTGAAACGGATATTACCACGCCACAAGGTAGCCAGCCAGTTAAATGTTTTTACTGCCGACGGTACAGCGATGATCAATGTGGTAATCATGAACACTCCTCCAAGGAATGGGTTCATACCGGTTACAAACATGTGGTGGCCCCATACTATAAATGATAATACGGTGATACCGATAAGCGAGTAAACCATCGCATGGTAACCAAAAATTGGTTTGCGCGAGTTTACCGACATTACCTCGGATGATATACCCATTGCAGGCATAATAACGATATATACCTCAGGGTGGCCCAGGAACCAGAATAAGTGCTGGAACAATATTGGGCTACCACCTTCGTAAGGTTGTACCTGCGAACCATTTAAAACAATTTCTGAAAGATAAAAGCTGGTACCGAAGCTACGGTCGAATATTAATAAAACCACACCTGCTACCAATACTGGGAATGCTAATACACCTAATACAGCAGTAAGGAACAAAGCCCAAACTGTTAAAGGCATTTTCCAAAGGTCCATACCTTTGGTACGCATGTTTAATACAGTACTTACATAGTTAATACCACCCATTAATGATGAAGCGATAAAGAATACCATGCTTATAAGCCAAAGCGTCATACCCATACCCGAGCCTGGCATAGCTTTAGGCAAAGCCGATAGTGGTGGATAAATTGTCCAACCACCGCTTGCAGGGCCTTTCTGTACCAGGAACGACGATAGCATAATAACACTGGCTGTTAAGAAGAACCAGTACGAAAGCATGTTCATGAATGGCGAAGCCATATCACGAGCACCCACTTGTAGTGGAATTAAAAGGTTAGCAAAAGTGCCGCTTAAGCCGGCTGTTAATACAAAGAACACCATGATGGTACCATGTATAGTAACCAACGACAGGTAGAAGTTTGAATCTAAACGACCACCAGGTGCAAAACGACCTAATAAAGTTTCCATTAAAGGGAATGCTTTATCAGGGTAGGCTAATTGTATTCTGAATAATATTGATAATATCATCGCGATGAAAGCCATTGTAATACCTGTTACCAGGAATTGCTTGGCAATCATTTTATGATCCATGCTAAATACGTATGTATTCAGGAAGGTTGCTTTATGATGTCCGTGATCTTCTTCGTGATGTGAAACTCCGTGATCGTGAACTGCTAATGTTGACATACTCGCTAATCTTTTTGTATTAATTGTTTAACGCTAACCTGTTTTGTTGTGTAGTACCTTTCTGAGCGGCAAATTTCAAATCCTTTTTAAGTTGATCTGTCAGATAAGGTTTTTGCTGTGATAACCATGCCTGGTATTCGGCTTCGGTAACAACGCGCACAACTTTTTTCATGTTATAATGGGCTCCACCGCATATTTTGTTGCAATAAAGCAGGTATTCAAATGTTTGGTCGTCCACCTTTGCTCTCATCTCTCTTGTTGTGATGGTTGGCGTAAATTTAAAGTAGGTAGGTAATCCCGGTACCGCGTTTAGCTGTACACGGAAATGAGGCATATACACACTATGTATAACGTCTTGCGCGTGTATGTTTAGCTTAATTGATTTACGTACAGGTATAACTAAAGTATCTGCCTGTAAATCGTCGTAGCTATATTTATCTTTAAAGTTGATACCTAATTTATTGGAAGCATTTACCAGCTTGTAGTTGGTTTGGCCTAACTTGCCATCTGCTCCGGGATAACGTAATTCCCATGCAAACTGGTGGCCGGTAACATCAACATTAATAGATGCCGGCTCACCTTTAGCATCAACCGTATTGGTTATTTGCTGCCAGGTAAAGAAACCGAATATAACCAGTATAGTTAAAACGATAGCCGGGGCAATTGTCCAAACTTTTTCAATGGTATTATTATGTGGTAAAAAGTGGCCTCTGCGTTTTTCTGAATAACGGTATCTGAATAAAAAGGTAAACAACAATATTTGGGTAATTACAAATACGATCATCGTTAATACCGTAGTTGTCCAAAACATCTCGTCTATCTTAACGCCATGTACTGATGCTGATTCGGGCAGTATCATTGCGCCTTGTACTGTAAACTCCCAATAAGCGCCGTACATACCGGCAACCAGGAATATCAAACAGCACACGCCCATTATGTTATGCCAGTTCATTGGGTTTTTACCCTGAATTTGCTGGGTAAGGTCAAATACACGCAGTATTTTACCTACTATGCCAACAACAAAGCATACTATAACAAACAACAAGATATAGTAACCTGCGGTTAGCAAGCCATTATCTGCAGGGGCATCTGTAGCTGTTGTTGCAGCAGCTGCATCTGTAGCCTGAGCAAATAACTGGCTGGTGCCCAAAAGCACAAACGCGGCTACAAGCGAAAGCATTTTTTTAGAACGTAATAAAAATTTTAATCCCATTTTATTGGTTATTTGAATTGCTGTATTCAGTTTGCAAATTTAACAATTATTATATGTGATGATGCAGGCTCTCCTCAAGGAATGGATGTTTTTTAGGTACCAGCGATTGCGCTTTGCTTAAAGCATTCAGCATCAGGAATGTAAATAAACCCGCAAATCCCAGGAAAATACCTATTTCTTCTACACCAAAACCTCTTCCTTCAGTACCTACCGTGCCCGGCATCACCATCAGGTAATAATCAAGCCAGTGGCCGGCTATTAATAATATACAGGTCCACATCATGCGGTTTGTTAAACGCTTGGCGTCACGAGACATCAGTAATAACAATGGTGCTAAAAAGTTCATGGCAATGTTTAACCAAAACCAGAATTTATATTGAGGCTCCCATCTTACATAGAAATAAACCGACTCCTCGGGAATGTTGGCATACCAGGTAAGGAAGAATTGGGCAAACCATACATACGTCCAAAATATAGAGAAACCAAATATTAGTTTGCCTAAGCTGTGTACGTGGTTTTCAGATGTCCATGAGAAGTAACCCTTTTTTTGCAGCAATATAAGTGTCAAGGCAATAATTGCTAAACCGCTTACGTGCATAGCTGCTAAATTATACCAACCAAACATGGTCGAGAACCAATGAGCTTCTAACGACATGATCACACCAAACGCAAATATTGGGAAAGTGAAACCAAATATTACCAGAAATATACAAGACAGTTTAAAGCTTTTGTCGTAGTTAGACATACCACCTAAATTGTCTTCATCTTCTGAGCATTTTGCAAGTTTAATTCCAAAATAGCTGTAAGCGCCCAGCAGTATAACCAACATCGCATAAAAGAATTTGATGTTTAAGAACGGCGCTTTACCGGCTATTATAGCATCAAAATTTTCGCTGCCTACTGTTGTTAAACCATGTGTTGCCCAGTGTGCGTATAAATAAGGTACAACTTCTTTGCGGCCGTTTTCAAGCACCTCGTGTGTTTGAAATAAACCTGCGGTTACTACTACTAATAAAATAACGCTTGCAACAGGTAAGGTTTTAGCAAATGCCTGCGGTATGCGTATAAAAGCTACAGACCAGCCTGCTTGTGCAACGTATTGGTAAGCGCAAAAGAATACGCCCGCAGTGCAAATACACACAAAGTAGTACGACATTAGCAACAAGTTACTATATGTGCGTTGTATATGTTCGTTAGCTATATGTTCGCCGCCCTTGTAAATAAATCCAAAAGCTATGGCCAATACACCAATTATAATAGCAACCAAACTCCAGGTTTTGGCGCTACCGGCGAATTCAAATCTTTCTTCGAAACTATTATGAGTCTTCATTAAAATTAATTCTTATAAATTTTGTAAATGGTGTACATACATAACTATTTTCCAACGATCCTCAGGCGCAATTTGCGAAGCGTATGAACCCATCGCGTTAACACCGTAAGTTATGGTATGATATATTTTACCATCTGTCAGATCTTTCATAGCACCACCACGAGACGATTGGCCTTTTGAATACGACGGCGGCGGCGGATAACCATGCTGAACCACTAAACCGTCACCCTGCCCGGTAACACCGTGGCACGGCGAGCAAAAAGTTGTAAATAACTTTTTACCTTCTGCTAAATGATTTGGCGTTTGCGAAATAAGGCTGGTTACTTCAAGGCTTGCTTTTTCGTAACCTTCTTTTGTGTTAGGATAATCAAAGCGCTTAAAACCAATTGGTATAGTACCTGCAGGTGGCACCTGAGCCGTTTTGCCATCTTTAAAATTCGGATTTGGCTGATCCGGATCGTATGCGGTATGTTCGTACATATTGGGGGCATATTCCCAGCCGGTACTGCGTTTATCTTTGCACGATGTAATTACAAGCGATGCAGCGATAACTATAGCCGTTGTGCCCAATATTCTAAATTTATTCATAGCTAACATATTTTCTATCGTTATGCTTTACTTCTACTGCTCCTGCTTCTTTTAATAAATTGGTTATTTCGTCGTGTGGTATATTGCCTTTTGCATTAATAGCAATAACAAAACGGTCATCTGTTGCACGCAGGTCCATTACACGTGGCGCACGGCCCGGAAAAAGGTGCGTAGCGGCAAAAAATGTAAACGTCATACCAAACGCTGTAAATAATATAGTCCACTCAAATGTAAATGGTACAAAGTTGGGTATTGCAAAACTTGGTTTACCACCTACGTTCATCGGCCAATCGTGTACCAGTGTATAATACACTATGCTGAAAATTACCGAAGCACCAAGGCAGCCAAAGCAAAATGCCGCGTAACCTAATCTTGATTCTTTAACACCTAATTTATCTTCGATACCGTGGATAGGCATCGGTGTATACACGTCATAAATCGGAACGCTGCTTTTTTGCAACTTCTCAATCCCGTGCATCATATCATCAGGATCGTCAAATAGGCCTAATATAAATTTTGTCTTGCTCATTTTATTTTTCGTAATCAGCCATGTCAACGCTGTCGTACTTAACTAATGATTCTTTGTAATACTGAACCTCGTCAGGGTTTAAATGGCCTTCGTCTATCAGTTTCTTCTTAGCCTGCTCACTTGATGTTTTCAGCAATAATTTAACCTCGGCCATTGCAACCGATGGTAATACTCTAAGAAATAACAGGAACATGGTAAAGAATAAACCTATTGAGCCAATAAATACGCTTACATCTACCCAGGTAGGATAAAACATTGCCCAGCTTGAGGGGATGTAATCGCGGTGTAGCGAGGTAACGATAATTACAAAACGCTCAAACCACATACCAATGTTAACGATGATTGACAGGAACCATGAAAACTTGATGCTGGTACGTAATTTTTTAGACCAGAACAACTGTGGTGATATCACGTTACATGACATCATGCTCCAGTATGCCCACCAGTATGGCCCGGTTGCACGGTTAATAAAAGCGTATTGCTCGTATTCAACCTGCGAGTACCATGCTATAAAGAACTCAGTGATATAAGCCACTCCCACAATTGAACCTGTAAGCATGATGATCTTATTCATCGACTCGATGTGGAACATGGTGATGTAATTCTCTAATCCTAATACCTTACGGGTAACCAATAATAAGGTTTGCACCATGGCAAAACCCGAGAATATAGCTCCTGCCACAAAGTATGGAGGGAATATGGTAGTGTGCCATCCAGGCTCCAATGATGTAGCAAAGTCAAATGATACAATGGTGTGTACCGAAAGTACCAGTGGTGTAGATATACCTGCTAATATCAGCGATACAGTTTCAAAACGTTGCCAGGTTTTTACCGAACCTGTCCAACCGAATGATAGTATAGAGTATATACGGCGGCGTAAACCTACAGCACGGTCACGTATTGATGCGATATCAGGCAATAAACCTGTATACCAGAATACTAATGATACCGAGAAGTAAGTTGAGATAGCGAACACGTCCATCATCAGTGCCGAGTTCCAGTTTACCCATAACGAGCCGTACTGGTTTGGCAATGGCAAAGTAAAGTAAGCTAACCATGGGCGGCCCATGTGCGCTACAATGTAGGTAGCCGCGCAAATTACCGCAAAAATGGTCATCGCCTCGGCAGAACGGTTAATGGAATTTCGCCAGTTTTGACGGAATATTAACAGTACCGCAGATATAAGCGTACCCGCGTGGCCAATACCTACCCACCACACGAAACCGGTGATGTCCCAGGCCCAGCCTACTGTTTTATTTAACCCCCATGCTCCTAAACCAAACCAAAAGGTGTAGCTGATAGAAACAACCCAAAGCAAAGCGCCTAATGATGATACGGTAAAACCTATCCACCACGCTTTATTTGGTTTATTTTCAACAGGGCGCAATACGTCGTTAGTAATTTGAGCATAGGTAATATCCTTGCCGGTTATTAACGGTTCCCTGATTATTGATTCACTGTGAGATGCCATATTTTATATATCTCTTGTATAATTAAGCCTGTAATTCTGATGATGTATTTCTAACTTTTACCTGGTAACCTATACCCGGCTGTACGTTTAATTCTTCCAGTACATAATACGTTCTTTCGCTCTTCAAAGCCTTTGAAACTTCAGAGTTAGGATCGTTTCTGTTACCGAAAATTATAGCGTTTGCAGAGCATGTTTGCTGGCAGGCAACTTTAATTTCGCCATCAACAAGCGGGCGTTTTTCTATTTTAGCTTTCAGTTTACCAGCTTGTATACGTTGTACGCACATCGAGCATTTTTCCATAACCCCACGGAAACGTGTAGTAACATCAGGGTTAAGTACTAATTGGGTATGCTCGTTGCTTAGGTAGTTATCAAAGCGCGAATCGTTCCAATAGTTAAACCAGTTAAAGCGGCGTACTTTGTAAGGGCAGTTGTTTGCGCAATAACGTGTACCTACGCAACGGTTGTATGCCATTTGGTTTAAACCTTCGCTTGAGTGTACGGTAGCTAATACAGGGCAAACTGTTTCGCAAGGCGCGTGGTCGCAGTGCTGGCAAAGCATTGGCTGGTGAACAACTGTTACGTTGCTAAAATCGCTAAGCTTATCAATTTCTTTTTCCTGAGTTACCTTGCCCGAACGATTGTCTACTTTAGCATCACCACTTTGCTCAAAGCTGTAGTAACGGTCAATACGTATCCAGTGCATTTCGCGGCGACGGCCTACTTCTACCTTACCAACAACAGGTATGTTGTTTTCTGCATTACATGCTACAACGCAAGCGCCGCAACCTGTACAGGCATTTAAGTCGATAGCCATTACCCAGTCATAAACAGGGCGGGCGTGTATGCGATCTTCGTTAGTGTTTTCCCAAAGGTCGTACTTTTTCTCACCTTCGTTACCACTACCAGATGCAGGGTTTTTAACGTATTCTTTAAATGTAGCTTCGCGAATTACATTACGGCCCTCAAATGAGTGGTGTGTTTGTGTTTGCGATAGCGGGAATATATCTCCTGTTCCGGTTACGGTTGCAGCTGCTGTAGTTTGCAATGTACCGTTGCGGAAACTATGGAAAGGATATGCATTTTTACCTACGTTATTACCTACTAAACCCGCAGCGGTACGGCCGTAACCTACAGCTACTGATACAGTGCCGGGTGCCTGGCCCGGTTGTGATAATACAGGTAATGATATAGTGTATCCGTTTGCTTCGATAGTAACCACTTCAAATTCATCCAGTCCCATCTTTTTAATATCTGACGGAGACATAGCTGCAAAGTTATCCCAGGTAACTTTAGATACTGGGTCTGGCAGCTCCTGTAGCCATGGGTTGTTGGCATGTTTACCATCGCGTATAGCAGCACTTTGGTATATCTGCAGTTCTACTTTATTACCCGAGGCAAGCTGGTTGCTATGGTCAATAATAGTTTGTGCTACTGCATTAAGATCGCGGTTAAAGGTATAAGTACCTGCTGCAACAGGTGCTGCAAGTATAAAGCCTGTTTGTAACAGGCTTTCCCAACCAGCCTGGCCTGCCAAACCGCCTTTAGCTAATAAGTTTTTGTCCCAGTTATTTCTAACGTAGCTGTAATAATCTTTTATAGGGTTATCAGACCATACCAGCAAGCTTTGTTCAGCCTGGCGGGTATTGTAAACCGGGTTAATGGTTGGCTGCATAACAGTGTAGTAACCTTCTATCGCGCTGTCATCACCCCAAGATTCTAAATAGTGATGGTTTGGTGCAACTACGTTACATAAAGCAGCAGTTTCATCAGCACGATCAGAGAAAGATACTCTTAACGCTACCTTTTTAATGGCATCCTGTACATCCTTCGCCGAAAAATAATCATAGGCCGGGTTTGCATCCAGGAATAATACTGCGCCAACTTCGCCACGTTTTGCTTCGTTGATAAATTCAACAAGCTCGGCATCGTTACCCGCGTATTGGCGTGATGGATTGTCCAGATCAATAGTAGTGCCGTAGCTACCTAAAAGGGAGTTGATGGCATTTACCAATATTTGTGTAGCAACATCGTTTGAACCTGCAACAACTAAGGCTTTACCTTTAGCAGCCTGAAGTTCTTTTGCTACCAGTATAATTGCCTTATCGGCATTTGCTGTGGTTAATTTTTTTGATCCTGGTAAGGTTGTTCCTGTTAAAGCATTGTACAGGTTTATCAGGGCCGGTCCTTCTTCTGAAGGTTTAATAGCTAAACGTACATCGGCATTGGTACCTGTAAGGCTCATACCGCTTTCAAACTGGATGTGACGCGACATCTTTTTAGCCTCAAGCGATTTGTTGTTACGGTTTTTTACATACTGGCGGGTAAACTCTTCACCAGATATCCAGGTACCCAGGAAATCAGCTCCAAAGCTTACTATAATATCTGCCTTATCAAAATTGTAGTGAGGCAATACCGCTTTACCAAAGCTATTTTGGTTGGCCTGTATAATACCGGTGTATGATACCGCATCGTAGCTAACATGTTTGGTAGTTGGGTAAGCAGCAATAAAATCGGTAATAACAGCTAAAGTAGAAGGGCTGTGTATAGTTGATGTTACTAAGCGTATTTTTTTACCACTTGCTTTAACTGCTGCAAGCTGGTTTTTTACATAAGAGTCAAGCTGTGCCCATCCGGCGTCGGTGCCGTTAAGCATTGGGTCTTTTACGCGGCTGTTGTCATACAAGTCAAGCACCGATGCTTGCGCCTGTGCGCTTAAGCCACCTTTTCCTAAAAGGTCATTTGGGTTACCTTCAACCTTAATAGGTCTTCCTTCGCGAGTTTTAACTAATATAGCGCTACCATCATAAGTTGATGAATAGTAGTTGGCTACACCAGGGGTTACCTCTTCGGGTTTAATTAAGTAAGGTATAGATTTATGCACAGGCACTTTTTGGCAAGCTGCCAAAGTAACTGCACCTACACCAAAGCCCAGCGCTTTCAAAAAGTCGCGACGAGGGGTTTTTGATGACAGACCGCCTCCGCTTAAAACATCTTCAATGGGGATTGGCTCCGCAAATTCGTGTTTATTCTTCTCAACAAATTCTGGCGTCCTGTTTAGTTCTTCTAAACCTTTCCAGTATTTTTTATTGCTATCCATTTAAGTTATATAAACTGTAATGCTAAGTTCTAAATCGTTTATTAATAGTGGCATTTAGCACACTCGATACCGCCTAAAACTGCTGCGGTAACCTTCTCGCCCTTTTTAATTTTATCATGAGCGGCAAGTATGCTATCATAGTAAGCGTTTCCTTTGGCGTTAACCTCGGTACGTTTGTGGCACTGTATACACCATTTCATGGTTAGCGGCGAGTATTGGTATACTTCCTGCATTTCCTGAATTTGACCATGGCATTTTTGGCACTCAATTTTACCAACGGTAACGTGTTGCGAGTGGTTAAAGTAAGCCAAGTCTGGCAGGTTATGTATACGCACCCACTGTATAGGTTTAGCTTTAGTACTATCGTATTTGGCGGTGTTAGGGTCGTAACCTAATGCATCATATATCTTGTGTATTTCCGGCGACTCTGTTTTAACAGATTTGTGGCAGTTCATACAAACGTTTAATGATGGTATAGAAGCGTTTTTACCCTTGAATGCACCGGTGTGGCAGTACTGGCACTCTATCTTCATGGCACCTGCATGCAATTTGTGTGAGTATTTAATAGGTTGTACCGGCTGATATCCCTGGTGAACATTGGTGTTCCACATGGTTACCCAGCTCCAGCTGCCTAAAGCAATTGTGCCGCATACTACAACAAAGAATACTAATTTTTTATTCTTGGCCAGTTTTTTAACGGTTGCTAAACGGTCAACAGGTGCTTTTTCTTCAACAGCGGTTTCTTCTTCAAGCAATAAGCCTTGTTTGTTTAGTAACAAACGCTCAAGCGTGGCAATTACTTTGTTTAATACCAGTATTACAATAAAGGCAATAACAATAACGCCTAATAAACCCCATATAACCAGGTTGCTTGGGCCGGTTTGGGCAGCACCTGGATCACCCACAGGGCCTTTAGCTTTTGCATCCTGCATGGTTTTCCATTCGCCACGCACGTAGGTTAAAATGTTACCAACATCAGCATCGCTAAGCTCGGCAAATACTGTCATGCCGGCCTGGTTAAACTCGTTGTAAATTTTGAGCGCCTTTGGATTTTTTGCAGCTATTAAAGCCTGGTTGTTCTGGATCCACTTGGTCAGGTAAGCATCATCAGTTTCTGATGTTAACTGCGGACCTAAAGCCGGGCCGGTCATACGCACGTCTATTTTATGACACGCGGTACATTTGGCCTTAAATATAGCCTCGCCCTTTGCTGCATCTGCCTGCGCATGAGCCGAAAGACCCATTACAGCCAAACCGGCAACAAGCAAAACCGACTTTGAAAGCTTCTTAAAAAGGAATGAGATATTTCTCATAAAGTGTATTTATGCTAAATAATTTTTATACTACAATGGTTGAACAGACGTGAAGGTGTACGTTTTACCCATTTTTACAGCCACAAAAGTAAAATTTATTACAGTATCGCTGACAAATATGTGACACTAATATCTAATTTATAATCGTTCTAAATTATTGGAAAAAGCCCTGATTTTTTTAAAAAAGGGCTTTATTTCTTCACAAACATAGTGTGCTGTAAATCAGGATGTATACAAGCGTATTCAAATATAAATTATTGTTTTAATATCCATGCAAATATTAACGGAACAACAATGGTAGCATCAGATTCTACAATAAACTTTGGTGTATGTATATCCAGCTTACCCCAGGTTATTTTCTCGTTAGGTACCGCCCCCGAATATGAACCGTATGATGTGGTTGAATCAGACACCTGGCAAAAATAGCTCCAGAAAGGTATTTCGGGCATCTCCATATCCTGGTAAAGCATAGGTACAACGCATATCGGGAAATCGCCTGCTATACCACCACCTATCTGGAAAAAGCCGACGCCTTTGCCACCCGCATTTTGGGGGTACCAACCGGCCAGCCATGCCATATACTCAATACCACTCTTCATGGTAGTTGCTTTTATTTCGCTTTTAATAACGTACGATGCAAATATATTTCCCATAGTTGAGTCTTCCCATCCTGGTACTACTATCGGCAGGTTTTTTTCGGCAGCGGCCAGCATCCACGAGTTTTTGGGGTCTATCTCATAATATTGCTCCAGCTCGCCGCTAAGCAATATTTTGTACATAAACTCATGCGGAAAATAACGCTCGCCGGCAGTATCAGCATCTTTCCATATTTTATAGATATGCTTTTGTAAACGGCGAAAAGCTTCTTCCTCAGGTATGCAAGTATCGGTAACGCGGTTATAGTGGTTCTCTAACAGATCCCACTCATCCTGCGGGCTCAGGTCGCGATAGTTGGGCACGCGTTTGTAATGCGAGTGCGCTACCAGGTTCATGATATCTTCTTCCAGGTTAGCGCCCGTGCACGATATAATGTCTATCTTATCCTGGCGTATCATTTCGGCAAGCGAAATACCTAATTCGGCAGTACTCATAGCGCCGGCAATGGTCACCATCATTTTGCCGCCCTCGGTTAAGTGCGTTTCGTAACCTTTTGCTGCATCCATTAACGCCGCCGCATTAAAATGCAGGTAGTTTTTCTCTATGAATTGAGATATAGGGCCTCTTTGTGTACTCATGTTTTTATTAAACTTATTATTTTGCAAAAGTAGGTATTTTGAGTACACAGATTTTTTAAATTCCAAATTCGACAAACAATAAGTTAAAATATACCTTTAGCCTCTCGTAAACTGTATGAAAAAACTTATCACCGCCCTGTTACTGCTTATTGCCTTTCAGCCTGTATTTGCACAACGAAAGTTTTTACCGAAGTTTTTATACGATATGTATTTTAGCAGGGATAGCACTAAAAAAGGAAGCTTTGTTTTGCTGCCTGTGATCAGTTCGGCCCCGGAAACCGGGCTGGAGCTTGGCGGATCGGCACTTTACTCTTTTTATACCGATACGCTTAGCGCGAACACCCGTATATCAAATATATTTGGCTATGCTACCCTAACCACAAAGGGCCAAAGCCGTATTAATTTAAGCACCAATTACTGGGCGCCCCAAAACCGCTATCATTACACAGCGGCTATAGGTTACATTAATTTCCCCTTTGATTTTTATGGCATTGGCAACAATACCCGCAAAGCCGATGCCGACCGGCTGGGGCAAACCCGCTTTAGACTGGCCCTTACCGCCGAAAAAAAGGTGGGTAGCAGCCTGTACATAGGCCTTGGCGCCGGGGCCTTTGATTACCGCTTTAATGACGTAGAAACCGACGGCATTTTTGAAATAGACCCTACAATTGAAGGGCGGCATGGCGGTACAACCCTATACATAGGGCCAAGCCTTGTTTTTGACAACCGCGATAACAATACTTACAGCACCCGCGGTGTACACATTACTACCTATTTAAACTTTATGAAGGGCGTTGGCAGCAACAGCAGCTATAGCGGCGGGCTATTTAACTTTGAATATGCTCAATTTTTTAAGCTAAGTAAGCGCTTTGTATTAGGACTAAACATGCAGGAACAAAGCCTTACAGGAACCCAGTCGCCATTTTATTTTTTGCCGGCCATGGGCAGCGACGAAATTATGCGTGGCTATTACAACGGCCGCTTTCGCGACCGTAATTACATAGCCGCCCAAACGGAGTTACGCTATCGTTTAAGCGATCGTATTGGCATGGTTGGCTTTTTAGGCACAGGCGAAGTGTTTAACAGCACCTTTAGCCTTGACCAACTAAAGCCTAACTACGGCGGGGGTTTGCGTTACTTCTTCGATACTGAAAAGGGCCTTAGCATACGTATTGATTACGGCGTTGGCGAAAAACGCCCCGGTGAAAGCAGGCAGAGTGGTGTATATATCGGGCTTGGGGAAGCGTTTTAGTAGATGTGCAGATTATAGATGTGTATATATGCAGATGAAAAGCACTGCGCGTTTATATATCATCCAAGCATTTGCACATCTGCATATTTGCACATCTGCACATCCGGGCTAAAATCTTATCATAAAATCTTCCTTAGCCTGGTCGGTTTTAAAAAAAACGAGGCCTATCCAAAACAGGTCTACGGTAACCCTTACCTGGGGGTGGCTTTTTATTTGCGCCCAGGCTTCTTTCATGCCCCGGCTCCAGTATATATCGTCAAATATCAGCATAGTGCCCTCGTGCACTTTGGGCAGGCACCATTCAAAATAACGTAGGGTAGCCTCTTTTTGGTGGTTGCCGTCTACGTATACAAAATCCAGCTTTTCCTGGTTGTTTAAAATACCTTGCAGGGTATCATCAAAATTGCCCACTACCAGGTTAACATCCTTTAATTCCGATCGGTCAAAAACTTCCTGCGCTATGCCGGCGGTTGCAGGGCAGCCTTCCAGCGTGTACACCTTTGCACCGGGTACCGCTTTTTTAAGATAAAGGGTAGTAATACCCAGGCAGGTGCCTAGCTCAATAATGGTTGATGGGTTGGTAAATTTGGCCAGGCGATAAAGCAATTGCGCCAGTTTTGGTGCTTTTAAGGCATTTATAGTGATATTACTTACTTTTTTTTGCCTGTTTTTGTTTAGCTGTGAGCCCGCGCCCAAATCAGTGACGGTTATTGTACGGCTATCTACAAGTAAACGGTCGCGTTGCTGTTCTGCCTCGGTGTATTCCGGCTGAGGTTTGGTATCGTAAATAACCTCATCAACCAAATGGTATACAAAGGGCGAATGCAAACCATGACGGTTTTTTGACTTTAGTTTATGCAACAGAAAATCGCGTGCAAACGTTAAGTTAAACATAGCCGTAAAAATATATAAAGGTTTAGTATTTTAGCGTTACCAGATATGATTAATCCTACAGAAGTAAATTCGTTGATCCGCCTGCTTGATGATCCGGATGGTGAAATATACGATCATGTTCATCAAAAGCTGCTTTCGTATGGGCCGGAAGCCATACAATATTTAGAGAATGCTTTTGAACAGGCTTTTGATAGCGTACAACAGGAACGTATAGCGAACCTGGTACACGAAATACAATTTTCGACACTTAAAACCGACCTACAGCTTTGGTATCAGAGTGGGGCATTTGACCTTTTACAAGGCATACTTATTATTAACCGCTACCAATACCCCGACCTTGACGAGCAAAAGGTAATTAACCAGATAGAAGCCATAAAGCGCGATATATGGCTGCAAATGATGCACGAGGCCAGCCCTGTAGAGCAGGTAAAACTAATAAACCATGTTTTTTATAATATACATGGTTTTAGCGGCAATACCAGCAACCACCGCGACCCGCAAAACAGCTTTATTAGCCAGGTACTCGAAACTAAAAAAGGCAACCAAATATCGCTGGCCATCATTTACTCTATCATCGCCCAAAAGTTGGATATCCCGGTTTACGGTGTAAACCTGCCGCAGCATTTTATACTGGCCTATTTAGATGAAAGCTTAGAGCACGAGTTTGAAGGCGGAATACTCTTTTACATTAATGCTTTTAACAAGGGCTTCATTTTTGGTCGCCGCGATGTAGATATGTTTTTAAAACAGCTTAACCTAAAATTTGACAAGCAGTTTTACGAACCCTGCTCAAACGCCGACATTATTAAACGTGTTATCCGCAACCTAATTAGCGCCTACGAGCATTTAGGCTCATCAGAAAAGGTAGACGAGTTGAATGGATTGTTGGAGTTGTTAGGATAAGATAGGTGCCCCCCCCTTGTTTGTAAAGGAATAGCTCACCCAAAACTTAGATATCCCTTCTGGGCCTATACTACTTACTTAACCATCCGTTACTTTCCATCCAGGCGGCGGCCCAATCAAACCAGCGGTCTTTTGTGGTGGGGTTAGGCATACCAAAGCCGTGCCCCCCGGCCTGGAATAGATGCATTTCGGCTTTTACTTTATCATTCACCAATGCTTCATACATCATCAAAGCATTTTTAACAGGAACAGTGGTGTCGTCTTCGGCGTGTATGATAAAAGTAGGCGGTGTATTAGCCGTAACCTGCTTTTCGTTTGAGTATAGATCGATAGCTGCCTGCGGTGGATTTTTACCTATCAGGTTTTCCCTTGATCCATCGTGCCTGAAATCGCCAAAAGTAATAACCGGGTATATCAGCATCATAAAATCAGGGCGAACACTAATATTTGCCGGATTTTCAATAACCACTTTATCAAAATGCGTCCCTTCCGTTGAGGCTAAATGCCCGCCTGCCGAGAAGCCCATAATACCTATCCTACTGGGGTTAACTCCAAAACCCGCCGCGCCTTGTCTAACTATTTGTATGGCGCGTTGCGCATCCTGTAATGGGCCAATGGTTTTATCGGCCATAATCAAGTCGGTAGGTAAACGATATTTGAGTACAAAGGCCGCAACACCTATTTTAGCAAATTCTTTAGCTACGGCCTCGCCTTCGTGGTTAAAAGCCAAACCGCCATAGCCCCCACCGGGGCATATCACCACTGCTGCACCATTAGCCTTTCCCTTTTCGGGCAGGTATGGTGTAAGGGTAGGTATGCTTACGTTGGTTATCCAGTCTTTATCACGTTTTTCAACATAATCAGCCGGCGTTGCTTTGCTATTAGGCACCCCATTAGGGTATAAAGGCATAGGTGTTTGGCTGTAGGCCAGTGTAGTGGTAACCATCAGGATCAATCCGGATAAAATATTTTTCATAAATAAAGGCATATAAAAGGTTAGCCAAGTTACAATTTCTGCTTAAAACAAAAAACGGCATTGCTAATGCAATACCGTTTTTTTAATCCAGTCATGCTGAACTTGTTTCAGCATCTCATCTGGTATACGCAAAGCACATAGATTGCATGTGAGATCCCGAAATGAATTCGGGATGACCGTATGTTAGCTTTTAGGCCCGCCAAACTCCATTAAATAAGCTTTTAAAAACTCGTCCAGGTCGCCGTCTAAAACAGCGGCCGCGTTTGAAGTTTCGTAATCGGTACGCAAATCTTTAACCAACTTGTATGGATGCAACACATAGTTACGTATCTGCGACCCCCACTCTATCTTCTTTTTGTTACCCTCAACAGCACTTGATGCCTCGGCACGCTTACGCATCTCATTTTCGTATAACTGCGATTTTAGTAAGCGTATGGCATTCTCTTTATTTTGTAACTGCGAGCGCGACTCCTGGTTTTTGATGATAATACCCGATGGCTTGTGATATAAACGTACAGCGGTTTCAACCTTATTTACGTTTTGCCCGCCCGCGCCGCCGGCACGGAAGGTTTCAAACTCGATATCGGCATCCTTTACCTCAATATCAATGGTATCATCAACCAGCGGGTACACATACACCGATGCAAACGACGTATGCCGCTTGGCGTTAGAGTCGAACGGTGATATACGCACCAGGCGGTGCACACCATTTTCGCCTTTAAGGTATCCATAGGCAAACTCCCCTTCTATTTGCAGGGTAACCGTTTTTACACCGGCTACATCGCCTTCCTGGTAATCCTGTTCGGTTACTTTGTGGCCATTTTTCTCGGCCCACATAATATACATACGCATCAGCATACCGGCCCAGTCGCAACTTTCGGTACCACCGGCACCGGCGGTAATTTGCAGTACGGCGTTAAACTGGTCTTCTTCGGCGCTGAGCATATTTTTAAACTCCAGCTCTTCTACGGCTTTTACGGCAAGGGCATACTGCTCCAGCATTTCGGCCTCGGTAGCATCGCCACTCTGGAAAAATTCGAAAAGCACATTGGTATCTTCAACAACCGATACTACTTTTTGGAAAGCGTCGGTCCATATCTTTTTGGCTTTGATAGATGCGAGAACCTTTTCGGCTTCTTTGGGGTGGTCCCAAAAATTAGGGCCAATGGTTATTTCCTGTTCGGTTTGTATGGCGTCATTTTTCTTGTCGATGTCAAAGATGCCTCCTCAGGGAATTTGTTCTATCCCTTAAATTTTGTATATTCTCTTTTGTCATGTAGCAAATATATTAAAATACAATACAGCGAAAATCAAAAAAGCCCGCAATTTTATATGCAGGCTTCTGTAATATATTTTTAAAAACTAAGCTATACGCAGCTGGCTTAACAAATGGCCCATATCGGCCACATTACTACTCAGCTTTGCTAACAATGCGCTTAAGCCAAATTCCTTATTCTGATCTTCTTTTGATTGCCTTATCAGCTCCTGCATTACCGGGCGTATAAGCTGGTTAGCAGTAACATTAGCTGTATCCATATCCATGCTATAAAACATGTTTAGTTTGCCGGCAAATCTGTTCACAGCACTGGTAATTAGCGGGTTATCATACACACCCGAAAACTGGAAATACTTAACCATATCCTTTAATTTACCGCTCTCAACCTGGTTTTTTAACACCTCGATAATCGAGCTGGTGGCATCATTTATAACCGCATCGCGGCTACTTTCATTGATGGCCGGGTTATTAATAACAGCCAAACCAGCGTTAT
This sequence comes from Inquilinus sp. KBS0705, assembly GCA_005938025.2. Taxonomy (NCBI): domain Bacteria; kingdom Pseudomonadati; phylum Pseudomonadota; class Alphaproteobacteria; order Rhodospirillales; family Rhodospirillaceae; genus Inquilinus; species Inquilinus sp. KBS0705. Next base: position 73,968 of record VCCI02000005.1, read on the forward strand.
TTTTTACGAGTAAAAAAAGTTTTTCGAACATGATAAAATGTATTTAGAAAAAATTAAGAAATCGATTAAAAAAAGGCGATTTATTTAACAACACCACAAATATAAATAATGTTTATTTTAAAGTTCAAAATAATTTACATTATATGTTATAATAATGACAATTTATTAGTGTAAAACAAACACTATCTTTGATGTGTTAAAATGACAGTTATAAGGGGAATTTAACTTTAAAATTACACCTCAATTTGTAACTTGCCACTCTTATAAAATCATTTCAATTATGTTGCCAAACATCGACCCTACCAGCACCCAGGCTTATAAATATTTAACCGACCATTATATAGATATCCTTAAAAAAAGCCTAAAGGAACTATTTGATGCTGATAATGAACGCTTTGAAAAATTTTCCCTGCAATTTGAAGATATCCTGCTTGATTATTCTAAAAATCGTATTGATGAGCAAACTCTTGCCCTTTTGCTACAACTGGCCAAAGAGTGTGGTGTAAACAAGGCAATTGAAGCCATGTTTTCCGGTGAAAAGATCAATGTTACCGAAGGACGCCCTGTACTGCATGTTGCGCTTCGTAACCGCAGTAACACACCTATGTATGCCGAAGGCAAGGATGTAATGCCTGAGGTGAACCGCGTGCTCGACCACATGAAAGAGTTTAGCGAAGCGGTTATATCCGGCGAGTGGAAAGGCTACACCGGCAAACAAATTACTGATGTGGTAAACATTGGCATAGGCGGATCTGATTTGGGCCCTGTAATGGTCACGGAAGCTCTGAAACCTTATAAAACACGCTTAAATCTGCACTTTGTATCTAATGTTGATGGCACACATATAGCAGAGACATTAAAGAAAGTGGATGCCGAAACTACCTTGTTTCTCATCGCATCTAAAACATTTACTACCCAGGAAACCATGAGCAATGCCCACAGCGCCCGCGATTGGTTCATTAACAATGGCGGCAAGGATGAAGATGTAGCTAAACATTTTGCAGCTTTATCTACTAATATTGAGGGTGTTGCCAAATTTGGCATTGATACCAAAAACATGTTCGAATTTTGGGATTGGGTAGGCGGCCGTTATTCGTTATGGAGCGCCATTGGCTTATCTATCGCTTTAAGCATCGGCTTTGATAATTTCGCTGAACTGCTTACCGGTGCCCATGCAATGGACGAGCATTTTAAAACCGCTGAATTTGAAGAAAACCTACCTGTGATACTTGCTCTTATAGGGGTGTGGCACAATAACTTCTTTGAAGCTGAAACAGAGGCTATCCTTCCTTACGACCAATATATGTACCGCTTTGCCGCATACTTTCAACAAGGCGATATGGAAAGCAATGGCAAACACGTAGACCGTAATGGCAGGCATGTAGATTACTCTACCGGACCTGTTATTTGGGGCGAACCGGGTACAAACGGACAGCATGCCTTTTACCAATTGATACACCAGGGGACCAAACTGATCCCTTGCGATTTCATAGCTCCGGCACAGTCGCATAATCCTTTAGGCGAGCATCATAACATGCTGTTATCTAACTTCTTCGCACAAACTGAGGCGCTGATGAATGGTAAAACCGAAGAAGAAGTAATAGCTGAACTAAAAAAAGCCGGAAAATCTGACGAAGAGATAAAAGCCATTGCACCTTTTAAAGTATTTGAAGGTAACCGCCCAACAAATTCCATCCTGGTTAAAAAGATAACGCCACGTACATTAGGCTCGTTAATTGCCATGTACGAGCACAAAATATTTGTACAGGGCATCATTTGGAATATATACAGCTTTGACCAATGGGGCGTAGAATTAGGCAAGCAATTGGCTGGCAAAATATTGCCCGAACTAAAAGATGATCAAGAAGTTAGCTCACACGATTCATCAACCAACGGACTGATCAACCAGTACAAGGCCTGGAGATAATTACCGTATAACACATCAATACCACCCCGGAGCTGAATTCGGTTTTATTACATATTTTTAAATTTTGCAGGCCCTTAAACAGGGGCCTGCCTTTTTTTATAGCTACCGGGTGTATCCATAAGCGGTATTCGTCAATAAGGTTTAGTTTGGTTAGTGCTGTAACCAGTTTACCGCTACCATATATTATTATTTCTTTACCAACTTGCTGCTTTAATTCACTTATCTCTTTAGCTATGTTACGCTTAGCTAACCTGGAGTTTTGCCAATTTGCAGCCCGTAACATCGTTTTTGAGGCTACTACCTTTTCGTACCTGTTCATCATAGCTGCATAGTCGGCATCCTCTCTTGGGGAATAAGCGGCCGTTTGCTGCAATGGCCAATACGATGCCATCATTTGGTAAGTAACGCGTCCTAATAGTATCGTATCTGCACGCCCCAATTGCTCTGCGGCGGTTCTTGCCATTTCCTCGTTCCAATAGGGAATGTGCCAGTCAAGCTCTCCATGCAGGCCGGCCATAAAGCCGTCCAGAGTCATATTCATTGATACCACCAGCTTACGCATAAATCATATTATTTGGCTGTTGGAGTGTAGCAAAGCACAGTTATACCGCATTCAAATGCCTGTGAGCTAACCAGGTTAAGGTTTAATTTATCTTCAACCAGGTTAAATATAGACATCCCTTTACCTATCACAACCGGGTTTACAAACAGGTGATATTCATCTATTAAATTATATTTTATAAGCGATGCTGCAAAGCGGGCACCGCCGTAGGCTACGATGTCGCCTCCATCCTGCTCTTTTAATTTTTTTATTTCGCCTACCATATCTTCAGCAAGCGTGGTGTTTTCCCAGGGGTTATCCTTTAACGTTTTAGAGAATACCATCTTGGGTGTATTCACCATTTTATGTGTAAACTCATCAGCATCGGCTGCTGCAGAACGCTCCTTCCATACCGGTATAAAACCTTCAGCTAAAATACGGCCAAGCAAAATGGTATCAACAGGGGCTGTTATACCCTGCACATATTTCTTCAATTCTTCATCCCAGTTCCAGGTCATCCAATCCATTTCGCCGTTAGGGCCTGCTATAAAGCCATCAAGGCTCATTTGTATTTGAAATTTTAGCTTTCTCATTGCTTTCGTTTATATAATACAAAGGTATACCTGTTTAAACCACCCTGTAAGGTGCAAAAAGTACTAAATAAGGGGTTATTTACGACATTGTTATCCTATAAATTTAATTTTAACAACAAGAGCATTATATTGCATTACCAATTGCAACTTATATGAAGCATGTATCTATTCTTATTATTAACGATGCCGTTTTAGCCAGCATTGCCGACCCGCGTGTAATGTTTACCGGTGTTAACGATTTTTTGCAGGCAGCGGGTAAACCGCCCATATTTAAGGTGCAACTTATAGGCCTCGCTAACGAAGTAAAGCTGCATGGGGGGTTATTTTCGGTACATACGGATGCTTTGCTTAAGGATGTGGCTAAAACAGACCTTGTTATTATTCCCGCGTTTACAGGCGAATTATCGGCTTCTATAAGTAAAAATGAGGAGTTTTTACCCTGGATAGTGAAGCAATACAGCAAAGGCGCCGAAGTGGCCAGCCTGTGTATAGGGGCCTTTATATTAGCATCAACCGGGCTGTTGAACGGCAAGGAGTGCTCAAGCCATTGGCGTACGGCTAACGAGTTTAGGGAGATGTTCCCGGAGGTTACCCTGGTTGATGACCGTATTGTTACCGAGCAACAGGGCTTATACAGCAGCGGTGGGGCCACTTCGTACTGGAACCTGCTTTTATACCTGGTAGAGAAGCATGCCGGGCGCGATATGGCCATACTGGCATCCAAGGTGTTTGCGCTGGAAATTGACCGCAAAAGCCAGTCGCCGTTTATAATGTTTAACGGGCAAAAAACACATGAGGATGAACCCATAAAAAAGGCCCAGGAGTTCATAGAAGCCAATATTGCTGAAAGAATATCGGTTGAAGACCTTGCCCTGAAGTATGCTATTGGTAAGCGACATTTTGAGCGCCGTTTTAAAAAAGCAACCAATAATACCCCTGTAGAATACATACAAAGGGTTAAGGTTGAGGCTGCTAAGAAACATTTAGAGCATACCCGAAAAAATATTAACGAGGTGATGTACGACGTCGGTTACACCGATACAAAAGCCTTCCGGACGGTGTTTAAGAAGATTACCGGGCTATCGCCGGTTGAGTATCGGAACAAATATAACAACCGCGCTAACGGGGTAAACGTATAGCTGTAGGCTTTGCACCCTTAGCTATAAATTATTCCACTTCTTTGTTGCTTACAGCGGAAACTTTTCCACTTTTTTCGTCACCCCCTGCTTACTAATATAAAATTTTTTTCGATATAAAAAAGTTTTACACCCTTTACGCCCGTTTATTTTTTTACAAATTTTACCTGGTACAGTTTGGGCCATTTTTTGCCGGTGACAAAAATGCGACCGGTTGCCTTATCATAGGCTATACCATTTAACACGTTGTTAAGGTTATCATACCCCGGTGGGCGGGCACCTTCGGGCCAAAGGTTGGTCATATCTACCTTTTGCAATACGGCACCTGTTTTAGGGTCAATAACCAATATCACATCTTTTTGGTAAACGTTGGCATATAGCTTACCATTTATCATTTCCAGCTCGTTTATCGAATCTACCGCGCCCTTGTCATCATAAACATCTATGTAACCAGTAGGCCTGTAGGTATCTTTGTTAAGTGTCCATATGCGGTTGGTGCCATCGTCCATATATATCTTGTTACCATCAAAGTACATTCCCCAGCCTTCGGGAGCAAACTCGGTGCTAAAATTACCCAGCACTTTAAAGGTGTTCTTATCATATATAAAACCCTTTTTTTCGTGATAGGTCAATTGTATCAGTTTATCGCCAATTATGGCTATGCCCTCGGCAAACACTTTGGGGTCTATCATCACCTTTTTTAGTATTTTACCCGTAGTAAGGTCGGCTTTTATCAGGCTCGATTGCTGGTCTTTACTCTGGCCGGGCGGCGGATCAAGATACCCGCCCGAGCTTTCATATAATGCGCCATCGTGATACTCCAGGCCTTCGGTATAGCTGCCAATATCATGCGGAAAGGTCTTCTCAACTTTGTAGGTAAGCTCCTCGGGTGCTTTGGCGGGATATAATACAATATTGGTGGTTACCTCCTGGCTTTTGCCTGCCTGGTAAACCTTGGCCGTTATTACCCTTGCCCCTAAAGCCATGGTATCGGTTTTTAGGTTAAGGGCCGATGAATCTTTAACCGAACCAACGCGTGCCGAATCTAACAGGAACACTATCGAATCGGGTTTTATAGAATTGGCATAAGTTAATTTAAGGCTGATGGTTTCGCCGGCTTTGTACGTGCTGCCCGCATCCGGACTGATCACAAAATCATCCTGTTTTTTATTGTCTTTACAGCCGTATGCCACTAAAGCTATCAGCGCTAAAAATATTATCCTTTTATTCATATTAAATGGCAGAAGGCCAAAAGGCATCTTCAATGTGTTTAAGTTTATAGTTGTTATTACGGTCGAACAGGATAGATATTATATCAAACCTCACTTCGCCCTGGTGGTTCATCAAATAAATATACTCGTCGGCAGCCTCAACCAGCAAGCGCTGCTTGCGGGCATCCACAAAATCTTCCGGTTCGCCAAAGCCGTTACCGGTACGTGCTTTTACTTCAGTAAATATAATAACGCGGTCTTTATAGGCTATCAGGTCTATCTCGGCTTTGCCAAATACCCAGTTCTCGTCCATTATTTCGTAGCCCGCTGCTTCCAGGTGTGCTTTTGCCAATGCTTCGCCTTGCCGGCCCAGGTCGTTGTGGGTTGCCATCTATTTTAATATTACCGACCCTAAGTAATCAGATATGGTTTTCTCTACCTTTTTCATATGCACATATTGGTTCAGCAATATTTCCTGGTCGGCCTCAATTGTGGTGGTTTGCAATTCCTTGCGCAGCTTTTCCAATATCTTGCCCACTTTTTGCTTTTTTAGGTGAAATATGGCGCCCAATATGGTAGCTTTCATATTGGCCTGCTCATCGGGTACCAGTATCTTGTGCATCTCGTACCAGTTTTCGCTCAGGGTATATTTGGTTGCCAAAAGGGTAACCACCAGGTCTACAATGTTCTTATCCGGGTGATGTATAAAGTGTTGCTCTTCGGGTAAAACGCCGTTCTCTACCTCTTGCCTGTAAATCTCCATGAACAGCTTACTGGCGGGGTGTTCAAAGTCAACATCACTTAATTCGGCTATCATAAACGGGCCTATATAAGTATTAGCGATGCCGTCCCAATCTATCATTTTATTGCCGTAAAGCAGTAACAGGCGCACTATCTCTTTTTCCTGTGTGGAATCGGTGTAAAGCAAATGCAATGCATCTTCATCGAGTATGTCTGTGCTTTTAACTGCCTCGATGTTAGTCGGTTCTTCTGATTCTTCAATTCTCCTTAGAGGAGTTGCCTTTTTTAACTTCGCCGTATAAGCCTTATTTACAACCCCCAAGTAAGCCCGTTCATCTATCTTCAGCTTGTGAGAAGCTCTTGTTATATAAGCACTTCTGAATTCAGGCTCTAAGTTGTTCGATATGATTTCAGCCAAATCATCAGCAACCTTTATTTTCTTAATTGGGTCCTTTAATTCATCTTCATTAATAGTAGATAAATAGAACTCTACAATTTCTTTAGAGGTACTTTCTATATAATTCTTAAATGCAGTAGACCCTTTGCTTTTAATAAACGAATCGGGATCATTTCCATCTGGAAAAGAAACAATCCTCACATTAAACCCTTCTTTGTAAAGAAGGCTTAAACCGCGTATTGCTGCTTTGATACCAGCAGTATCTCCATCGTATAAAATAGTTAGCCTTTTGGTTTGACGGCCTATTAACCTTATTTGCTCCTCAGTTAAAGCTGTTCCTGACGAAGCAACCACATTATGAATGCCTGATTGGTGTACCGATAATACATCTGCATAGCCCTCTACTAAATAACAATTGTCGTTCTCTCGAATTGCCTTTATAGCTAAATGAAATCCGTATAAGACTTTCGATTTGCTATATATTTCCGACTCTGGTGAGTTAACATACTTAGGTACATTTTTATCAGTCTTTAATGTCCGTCCGCCAAAACCAACAATTTGCCCAGTTGCGCTAAATATTGGGAACATAACACGCCCCCTATATCTATCATACAATGCGCCATTGTCTCGTTTAACGGAAAGGCCACTTTCAACCAAAAACTGCTCTTGGAAGGCTTGTTTGACTGCCTCTGTACTAAATGCTTCCCATTGGTCAGGTGAATATCCCAGTTGAAACTTTTCTATCGTCTCCTTGCTAAATCCACGCTCTTTAAAATAGCTTAATCCTATAATTTGGCCTTCTTCCGTATTTAGCAAGCTATTATGGAAAAAATTAGCAGCAAACTTAGTAACTCGCATCAGGCTTTCGCGATGATTTTGCTCCTCCAGGTTTTCGGTAGTATCAACCGTTTCCTCTACCTCAATTCCGTATTTTTTTGCCAGCCATTTTAAAGCTTCGGGGTAGGTAAATTTTTCCAGCTCCATTAAAAAGGTAATGGCGCTGCCCCCTTTACCCGACGAGAAATCTTTAAAAATGCCCTTTGCCGGCGATACCGTAAATGATGGTGTGCGCTCGTTTGCAAATGGCGAAAGGCCCACATAATTGGCCCCGCGCTTTTTTAATTGCACAAATTCGCCTATCACCTCCACAATATCTGTGGCTTCCATTATACGGTCTACGGTGGGTTTGGTGATCATGCTTAAAAAAAATGCGAGCTACAAAAGTAAGTTTTTGAAAGGTGCTTGGTTATTTATGCTTTAGTTTTTTTTCCATTTTGTTAATTTCATCAAACATTTGTTTCATTTGCTTTTTAAACTCTTCTCTTTCATCACCCCATTCAGATTGATATTTGGTTTTATTCTTTTCTATTTCATCGGCAGCATTGATAACGTTGGAATATTGTTCCGAATACATTTCAGGGTTTTTTGTACGCGACATAAACCTATAGTCATGTTTTATATACCAATCGGCGCTTTCCTTTAAAATTTGAATGTAATTTTCGATATTACATTTGAGATACGTATTGATAGGTTCGCCAAGGGTTACTCGCAACGCTGAAGCCAAGGCACCACCATCGCTCTCTTTATAATTAGGATCTACAAGGTTATAATAACGGTATCGCAAAGCTCCGAGATAAAACAAGAAAGCACTTTCGTTATATTTAGACATTTTAAATATTTCCGCAGATTTTAAAAAATAATTAGATGGATGGAGTGCATCCAATGAATCAGCAATACTAAATATCGTTTTATCCAAAAACCCTGGTGTTCTGGTTTTTATCGAGTCTGCATAGGCATACATTTTTTTATATAATAACATCTCTTGCTTTGCCTGTTCAATCTCTGTTGGACCAATATCATTTTGGGCCGATGCTGATAAAGTAGATATTAATAAAAACGCAAATATTATTATGGGTCTCATTTAGATGGTTCTTTTTTTAAATATAGAAAAACATAAGCAAAGTGGCGATGGCCGGTGGTCATCATCAATGTGGTGTTGCTAATAAGTTGTAAGAACGATCAAAACAAGTCGGGGGATGTGCGATTCCTTCCCTGGGGAAGGGCAGGTAGGGGTTTGTGAACATATCCCAATAGTAAACCTGCCTAAATACCTGGCGCTTCAACCCCTTCCTACACCCTCCCGTGGGAGGGAATCGCACCGGGCCGCGCTGGTATTAACTACGCAGATATTGCCCCTTGCTTTGGCTTTAAAAACGATATGGCTATGCCTGCCAGTACTATTATACTACCAATAACTTCTTTTAAGTGCAATTGCTCGTTTAAAAAGGCAATGGCTAAAAAACCGGCTATAACTGTTTGGCCCAATAAGGCTATAGAAACGCGGGTAGAATCGAGATAGCGCAAAGAATGGTTGATGGTTAGCCAGCCTGCCAACTGGCAAAGCAGCCCCATGCCTGCAAAGCATAGCCAGGTATTGGTATCAAACCCAGTAATAGGGTCGCCTTTAAAAATGGCTATGGCAAGCAACAATACACTTGCACCCAGCATATTGTAAAACATAAAGGTAAAAGTATCAATATAGGGCAGCACATTTTTGGTGATCATGATGTAAATGGCGTAAAGGATGCTTGCGGCAATGGCATACAATATGCCCTCGTTAAACTGCATACTAATAACGCTTTGGTAGCCTACCAGCACTACCATACCGGCAATGGCAATAGCGGTGCCTATCCAAAACAACCTGCCCGACCGTTTCTTTAAAAACAAAAAACTCATTAGCCCTACCCAAACCGGCGCCAGGTTGGCCAGCAATGTAGATACGGTAGCACTTATTTTTAATAACGATACGTTCCACATGGCTATATCGGCACCAAAAACCAACCCGCCGGTTACGGTAATAATTAATGCGCGGCGGGTAATTTTTAGTTTGTTTGTAAACAGGCAGTAGGGTAATAAAAATATCCAGGCAATAAAAATGCGGTAAAAGCCCGATGTGATGGCAGGGGAATGCGCAAGCTTTACAAAAATTGGCGAAAATGCTATGCAAAGTATGCCAATGGCCAGGCTAAGTTTAGGTTTCATTTAGGGCAAACTTAAGCATTGTATATCAATAGCAATTTAACCCTTTGTAAATAACCTGCTTATTACCACAGGGTAATTTTTTGCAGGCCATATGTAGCGTAATTAATTTACTTAACGTATAGGTTAAAAATAGATCTCGTTATGAAAAAATTATCTTTAATCACACTTTCCGCATTATCAATTTTATTTTCTTCGTGCCTTAAAAACGATGGCAAGGATTGTTGCACCACGCCGTTTCAACCCTATATTGGTTATGAAATAAACGGCACTGTACGCTACGCCGATGTTGACGCAAAAAAGGTAGGTACCGACTCGTTGGAGATTACCGGCGATAACTTTGATGCTAAGCTAACCATGCATGTAAAATATACCGGCAATGGTAAATACGCGCTGCAAGGCAACCAGGCCAGGTTTAACATTAAGGGCACAGGCTCATCTGTAATTAGCTATAACCTTAAAGCCGATACGGCCAACAAAGTACAGATAGAACTGGCTGATACTATTAAAAAAGTAGCGCAGGGTGTTTTTAAATTAAACTTTAAACGTGTTTCGCCGGCGGTAGCGGGTTATCCGGACAGCATCAGAATTACAAGGGGCCAGTTTGCATTATACCTGCCTAAAAATTAATACTGTCATCCCAAAAATACTCCATCAGGTGCTACCGCTTTGTAGAAAGGCGCAAAAAACAAATCTGTGTTCTTTCTACAAAGCGGTACTCCCTAACAGGAGATAGTTAGATGCAATTAGCTAATCCCACAATACCCCTCCGCCTATTACCATTTACTTTAATAGTGGTTAGTTAAGAACTAACATTACCTACTTAGAGGTTTAGCAAATAATTGTATTTTTGCCGCTCAAGTATATATTGATATGAGCCAGCGAATTAAAATTAAAGCATTATTACAAAGCGGTAGAACCGACGGAGATATTATAGTAAAAGGATGGGTGCGTGCATTTCGCCAAAATCGTTTTATTGCTTTAAACGATGGCTCAACCAATAGCAACCTGCAAATTGTTGTCGATTTTGAAAATACCGACCCTGCTTTACTTAAACGCATCACCTTTGGCGCGGCAGTAAGCATAACCGGTACCCTGGCACCATCATTAGGGCAGGGCCAAAGTGTTGAAGTTATTGCAGGTACTATTGAGATATTGGGCGATTGCAACCCGGACGAATTTCCGTTACAGCCTAAAAAGCAAACACTTGAGTTTTTGCGCGAGAACGCCCACCTGCGTTTCCGTACCAATACCTTTGGCGCTATATTCAGAGTGCGCAATACGCTATCGTTTGCGGTGCACCAGTTCTTTCAAGAGAAAGGCTTTGTTTACCTGCATACCCCTATCATCACGCAATCTGATGCCGAGGGCGCTGGCGAAGCATTCCACGTAACTAATTTTGATTTTGAGAACATCCCGCGCACCGATACGGGCGAGGTAGATTATAAGCAGGACTTTTTTGGCCGCTCGACCAACTTAACCGTTTCGGGGCAATTAGAGGGTGAATTGGGTGCAATGGCCCTTGGCGACATTTATACCTTTGGCCCTACCTTCCGTGCCGAAAACTCAAACACTACCCGCCACCTGGCCGAGTTTTGGATGATAGAGCCCGAGATGGCTTTTTATGACCTTAACGACAACGCCAACCTGGCCGAGGAGTTATTGAAATATGTGATAAGCTATGCCCTGGATAAAAACAAAGAAGACCTTGATTTTTTAAACCAGCGTTTACAGGACGAGGAGAAGCAAAAACCACAAAACGAACGCGCCGAACTGGGTTTATTAGAGAAACTGCAGTTTTGCCTTGACAACGATTTTGAGCGGTTGACCTATACCGAGGCTATTGAAATATTAAGAAACTCGACCCCGAATAAAAAGAAAAAATTTGCGTACCCTGTTGAAGGCTGGGGCACCGATCTGCAATCGGAACATGAGCGCTATTTGGTAGAGAAGCACTTTAAGAAACCGGTTATACTTACAGATTACCCTAAAGAGATCAAATCTTTTTACATGCGCCAAAACGATGATGGTAAAACGGTTGCCGCTATGGATATCCTTTTCCCGGGCATAGGCGAGATAATAGGTGGTTCGCAACGTGAGGAAAGACTGGATAAGCTGGAGACCCGTATGGACGAGATAGGCATCCCTAAGGACGAGCTTTGGTGGTATTTAGATACCCGCAAGTTTGGCGCCTGCCCGCATGCCGGCTTTGGTTTGGGCTTTGAGCGTTTGGTGCTGTTTGTTACGGGCATGGGTAACATCCGCGATGTGATACCTTTCCCAAGATTCCCTAAGAACGCGGAATTTTAGACCGCTGATTAAAATGATCTTTTTGATGTCACTGATTTAGCATGGCGAAAATTTTTCTCTCAACAGATATTAATGCGCCTGTTCAGCGGTGCTTTGATATTGCCAGAAACATTGATATACACCTGGTATCTACCGCGCATACCGGTGAAACCGCTATTGCGGGTCGTACAAGCGGACTAATAGAACTTGGAGAAACAGTAACCTGGCGGGCTAAGCATTTTGGGATCTGGCAAACCTTAACCTCAAAGATCACAGCGTTTCAACCTCCTGTTTTTAATGTAGATGGAACTACAACAGCTGCCTTTTTTGAAGATAGAATGGTAAGCGGTGCATTTAAGGGCTTCAGCCATGGGCATCACTTTTCTCCGCAAGGCAACAAAACCACTATGCTTGATGTATTTGTGTTTGAGTCGCCATTAGGCATTTTAGGTAAATTTGCCAATTGGTTGTTTCTAAAGCGATACATGACCGATCTTTTAGAGAGAAGGAATACCGTCATAAAAAAGGTAGCAGAATCAGAATGATCTGTTCATCCATCCATCACTTAATCGTGTTATTCTTTCTTATAATCTTTATGCACTATTAAAAAGCTGGCCCTCTCCTCTTTGTGGAAGGGTACATCCCAGTTGCCCTGGTAGGTTATTTTGGTGGGTAATAGTTCGCCGTTAAAGTTGTTTAGCTCAATGTTCATTTGTACATTAAAGTCAAACAACATATTGCTGTATTTCATATCCACATACCGGCCCAGTATCTGAAAGTTACGGGCATCAAATATGGTGGTCATCTCTTTGATCATTACATCATCGTCAGCGGTGCTTGGCTTGCGTATCACCTTAAACCTATATACCGGGATGCTATCAACATACGTTCCGCGTGCAAACTGATACTCGTAATATTGGCGCATATCCTTGCCAAATATCTCGGTCTTGCTGCTAATAAATGGTATACCGGTTATCTTACGTCCGGGGGTAAATATCAGTTGCTTTAGCTTAGCCTTATATCCCTCATTCTTCCCTTTTGCATCGCCGGGCAAGCCGCTGCTTTTTACAAAGTCGGAGTTATAGGCATTCATAAAAATATAGTCGAACATTTCTACGGTGTATAGCTGGTATTTGCCGTTTGTTTTGTACACCGCGCCTGTATCCTGTTTGGCTACATACTCAATTTTATGCCTGCCGTTTACATTGCTGTGTATCAGCTTACGGTATATCTTCCCATCAACCTTATTCTTTTTATTGTAGGTATAAATGCGGTTCTCGGCAGTAAAGGCATACCGTTTCATGTTTTGAAAAGCTTTGTAAAAGCTGGTGTCGGCCAGTACGGCATCAATAAAGTCCTGGGCGCGTAATCGGTGCGATACGATATTGGCAACTGCAGTATCAATCACAATGGTGCGTATGGTATCGGGGTTAAACCGCTGTATTTGCTGCGAATAAGAGCTCAAAGCAAAAAGCAAGAACCCAAAGACGAGAATTGCTTTTTTTATCATTAGTTACCCAACTGCTTTATGGCAAGGTAAGCCATTAAACCCGTGCTTATTTTAAAGGCGTCTTCCTCTACATCAAAAGTTGGTGTGTGTACCGATGAGGTAATACCCCGGCTTTCGTTACGGGTCCCTAAGCGATAAAAACAAGAGGCTGCCGCTTGCGAGTAATAGGCAAAATCTTCGGCTGCCATCCATATATCAAGGTCGAGCACATTTTCTTTACCCAGGTAATCTTCGGCATGGCCGCGTGTGGCAGCGGTTAACACTTCCTCATTTATCAGGAAGGGATAGCCGCGCATAATATTAAACTCGCAGCTGCCGCCCATGCTTTCGGCAATGCCTTCGGCCATCTTTTTAATCTTGATATGTGCCTCGCTGCGCCATTTTTCATCCATCGTACGAAAGGTGCCCTCAAGGTATACCTCGTTGGGTATAACATTGGTTGCGCCATTGGCAATCACCTTACCAAACGACAGCACCGACGGGCTTTTAGGATCGGCCGAGCGGCTTATAATGGTTTGCAGGGCGGTTAATATGTGCGCGGTAATAATTACCGGGTCAACATTTTGCTGTGGTTGCGCGCCATGGCCCCCTTTACCGCGTACAGTTACATATAATTCATCAGTTGATGCCATGTACTTACCCGCACGGAAACCTACTTTACCGGCCTCTATCAGGGGCATAACGTGCTGCCCTAAAACAGCATGGGGTTTAGGGTTTTCTAACACCCCCTCTTTTATCATTAAGCTTGCGCCGCCCGGCAATTTCTCTTCTGCCGGTTGAAATATAAGTTTAACGGTGCCGCCAAACTCGCTTTTTAATTCGGTTAATATTTTGGCGGTGCCCAACAGCGACGAGGTATGCGCATCATGCCCGCAGGCATGCATTACACCTACATTTTTTGATTTATAGGCTACATCGTTTGCTTCGGTAATGGGCAAGGCGTCCATATCTGCACGCAGGGCAATTACTTTATCAGATGGTTTGTCGCCTTTTATTATGGCCACCAGCCCGGTATCGGCCATTTTGTGGTATTCCAGGCCAAGTTCCTCTAATTTTTTGGCTACAAATACCGATGTTTCTACCTCGTGAAAAGAAAGCTCGGGGTTAGCATGCAAATGCCTGCGCGTTGCTACCACATCGTTAAAAATATCCTGCGATAATTGCTGTATCTTTTCCTTAATCATTTATAACCGTTTTTGGTGGGTTTATCTTTTCTGACACGATGAACATTGCCGAAAATAATGTTCGTAATTGCTCTTTCATCCGCTCGGCTTCAATACGGCTTCTAAAATCGCCGGCACGCACCTTAAAGTTTGGTTCGCGATAGCTAATATACGTACGCATATCCGGAAACTCGCGGTTAAACTTTGCCTGGGCCGCGTAGGCCGCGTTACGGTTGCTGCCGTTATATATTTGCACCCGGTAGCCAAAAGATGATGTATAGGCCGCGCCGCTTGCATCACCGCTACTGATAAGGCCTTTATTCAGGTCAGCGCGCTTGTTTAGCAGCGTATCAAACAAAGGATCTCTTATTACCTGTACCTTACCGCGCGTTTGAGCAAAGCCTTGTACCGATAAAAACAGCAGCGCACAAAAAAAGCAATATTTGATGAGGCTATTTACTGCTTTGTTATCAAATATTGCTTTTTTCATTGGTGTATCATTCCTTTTAACCGTCATTGCGAAGTACGAAGCAATCTCAAAACTATGCATAGCCGATATGCCTAAAGGGAGATTGCTTCGTACCTCGCAATGACGTTTGGTTACTGAGCGCAGGAAATTAATTTTGGCCTACGCCGTGGCAGTTTTTATATTTTTTACCGCTACCGCATGGGCAAGGGTCGTTTCGTCCAATTTTTTGCTCTACCCGTACAGGTGTTGCTTTTTGTACTTCGCGCATATCATCCATTGGCATGCCGTTAGCTTCGCCAACCAGCTCTGGTTTTGATGTACGCATCTTTTTAAGGTCCAGCTTTGGTTCGGGCCTGGCTTCACGTATTTCGTCGGGTTGTTGCTGTACAGCAATTCCACCTCTGAAAAGGAAGCTTACCAGCTCTTTGTTCACATTTGCTAGCATCTGGCGGAACAATTCAAAAGCTTCGAATTTATAAACCAATAATGGGTCTTTTTGTTCGTATACCGCGTTTTGCACCGATTGCTTTAATTCGTCCATCTCGCGCAGGTGTTCTTTCCAGGCATCATCTATCAGGTAAAGGGTTACGTTTTTCTCGAATGATTTAAACACCTCTAAACCTTTATTTTCGATGGCTTTTTTAAGTGGTACAGCTACTTGTAAGCCATGTACACCATCAGAGAATGGCACCACTATGTTTTCTACATACTGGCCGCGGGTATCAAATACATCTTTTAACACAGGGTATGCCTGTTGCGCAATATTTTCGGTTTTACGTTTGTAAAAATCAATTACCGCGCTAAAGGTTTTATCAACCAATGCATTTAACGATGTAGCTGCAAATTCATCCTCGGTCATTTCTATATCTACCGAGAAGATACGGATAACCTCCATCTGGAAGCCTTCGTAGTTGTTGGCTTCTTTATACTCGGTTACTACATCTTCAACCACATCAAACATGGTATTGTTCAAATCTACATCCAAACGCTCGCCAAACAGGGCATTTTTACGTTTAGCGTAAATAACGGTACGCTGCGAGTTCATCACATCATCATACTCCAGCAAACGTTTACGTATACCAAAGTTGTTCTCTTCTACTTTCTTTTGCGCGCGCTCTATTGATTTTGATATCATAGAGTGCTGAATTACTTCGCCCTCTTCGATACCCATACGCACCATCAGGTTTGATATACGCTCCGATCCGAATAAACGCATCAGGTTATCCTCTAACGACACAAAGAACTGAGACGAACCCGGATCGCCCTGCCTGCCTGCACGGCCACGTAATTGCCTGTCTACACGGCGCGATTCGTGGCGCTCGGTACCAACAATGGCTAAACCACCGGCTTCTTTAACATTTGGCCCTAATTTTATATCGGTACCACGGCCGGCCATGTTGGTAGCGATGGTTACAGTACCGGTTTGACCTGCTTCGGCCACGATATCGGCCTCCTTTTGGTGCATCTTGGCATTCAGCACGTTGTGCTTAATACCACGCAGCTTAAGCATGCGGCTCAATAGTTCAGATATCTCTACCGATGTTGTACCCACCAATACCGGCCTGCCGGCTTGTGTAAGTTTTACTATCTCGTCGGCAACGGCGTTATATTTTTCGCGGATGGTACGGTATACCAGGTCTTGCATATCCGCACGCGATGTTGGCGTATTGGTTGGTATCTCAACAACATCCAATTTGTATATCTGCCAAAACTCACCTGCTTCGGTAACGGCAGTACCCGTCATACCGCAAAGCTTGTGGTACATCCTAAAGTAGTTTTGTAAAGTAATGGTTGCAAAGGTTTGCGTAGCATCTTCTACTTTTACATTCTCTTTAGCCTCGATAGCCTGGTGTAACCCATCAGAGTAACGGCGGCCATCCAATACACGGCCTGTTTGCTCATCTACAATTTTAACCTTGCCTTCATCAAGGATGTATTCGGTATCCTTTTCAAATAAGGTGTATGCTTTTAATAACTGATTAACAGAGTGTATACGCTCAGATTTTATCGAGAAATCGCGCATCAATTCATCTTTTCTGGCTACTTTTTCTTCGGCAGATAAATTTGATTTTTCAATTTCAGATATCTCTGTACCTACATCCGGCATCACAAAAAACGCAGGGTCTTCGCCCGATGCGGTTATCAGTTCGATACCTTTTTCAGATAATTCAACCTGGTTATTTTTTTCGTCTATCACAAAAAACAGTTCCGAGTCTACCTTAGGCATTTCTTTGCCCTGGTCTTGCATGTAGTGGTTCTCGGTTTTTTGCAATACCGTTCTGTTAGCGCCTTCGCTCAAAAATTTGATCAGCGCTTTATTTTTCGGCAATGCACGGTGTGCCCTAAGTAAAGCCAAACCGCCATCTTCAACGCCGGTATTACCCTCGTTAATAGCTTTTTTAGCTTCGTTTAACACGGTATTGGCATAGCTTTTTTGCGCGTTTACCAAACGCTCTATACGTGGTTTTAACTCATAAAATTCATGTTCATCGCCACGCGGTATAGGGCCCGATATAATAAGCGGCGTACGCGCATCATCAATCAATACCGAATCCACCTCATCCACCATAGCAAAATGCAGCTTGCGTTGCACTAATTCTTCGGGGCTGCGTGTCATATTGTCACGCAGGTAGTCAAAACCAAATTCGTTATTGGTACCAAAGGTAATATCGGCCAGGTAAGCGGCGCGGCGCTCTTCTGAATTTGGCTCATGTTTATCAATACAATCAACCGATAAACCATGGAACTCGTATAACGGCCCCATCCATTCACTATCACGGCGCGCCAGGTAATCGTTCACGGTTACAATGTGTACACCCTGGCCGGCAAGCGCATTAAGGTATGCAGGCAGCGTGGCTACCAGCGTTTTACCCTCACCAGTCGCCATTTCGGCAATTTTACCCTGGTGTAATACAACACCGCCTATCAGCTGCACATCGTAGTGTACCATGTTCCAGGTAACCTCGTTGCCGGCAGCAAGCCAGGTGTTGTGGTGTGTGGCTTTATCGCCTTTTATAATAACATTGCCTTTACGCGCGGCCAGTTCACGGTCAAACTGGGTTGCGGTAACTTCAATGGTTTTGTTGTTTGTAAAGCGTTTAGCGGTTTCTTTAACCACAGCAAATGCTTCGGGCAGTATATTCATTAATATAACTTCCAGCTCTTTATTGCGGTCTTTTTCAAGCTTATCCAGTTGGGTGTATAGCTCAACCTTTTCGCTCACCTCCATATCCAGTTCGGTTTCCGTACGTGCTTTAATAGCCTGTATCTCGGCATCAATGCTTTCCAGCCCGGCTGCTATGGTTTCTTTAAATGATATGGTTTTAGCTCTTAGCTCGTCGTTACTTAACTGATCAAGCTTTTCAAACGCAGCTTTTACCTTTTCAACTATAGGGGTTATACCCTTTACGTCACGTTCTGATTTGCTTCCAAAAAGCTTACTAAAAAAATCTAACATATTGTTTTTGTATGATGCAGTAAACTCAATAATTGCGCCATGGTAATTATAAAGTCATTTTGACAGGCAAAGGTACATTTTTGGGCTTAAAGCTGAAAGGTAAAAGGCGAAAGGTTTTGGCTGTGCTACTTAATGTCATAAGGGGTATCATCACCATCTTCATTCGCCTCATCATCCTCATCCCAATCCATGTCATCTTTCAGGCTTTCATAAAACTTATCCTCATCAAACATTAATTCTTCAAGCTTTTCCTGTTCTGGTGTGCTCGTATCAAACCTAATACCCCAGTCATCCGGTAAATCGTTTGTTTTATCAAACCCTCTTATCCATTCAACAAATACTATCCTAAACTCTTCTACCTTATCTCGCATCAATTGCACATAGTCTTCTTCGTTTATACCAAACATCTCGGTACATATAACTGCATTCATCATATTTTGTATAGCAAGTCTTATAATCACCGCATTATACATCCTTAACGAATAAAGATTCATAGCTGATGCTCCCGCAATTTTCCCCTGAATCAGCATAGCATTGCTCAATATCTCTGTAACAAAGTATTCTTTCCGTTCGGTTTCCTTAATAGCTTCAACAATTACGTTTGCCAGCTCATAAATTTCTTCTGCCGCACGATAAACTGGCAGCTTCCTCATTTTATCTAACCGTTTAGCCATAATGGTAAATTTAGCATTTCATTTGCATATCGGCATATTTGCACATCCGCACATCAAAAATACTATCTTTGCCCCTATGAATATCCTGATCCTTGGTTCGGGCGGAAGGGAAAGCGCCTTCGCCTGGAAAATTGCACAAAGCCCTAAATGCCAGCAGCTTTTTATAGCGCCCGGCAATGCCGGTACCAGCCAGTATGGTACCAACATTAGCCTAAAAGTTACCGATTTTGAAGGTATTAAAGCTTTTTGCCTGGCCAATAACATCAGCTTGGTATTGGTTGGCCCCGAAGAGCCCCTGGTTAAAGGCATCCACGATTTTTTCCTGGCCGATGAGCAGTTAAAGGGTATCCCGGTTATAGGACCACAACAGGAAGCTGCTCAGTTAGAGGGCAGTAAGGATTATTCGAAAGCATTTATGCAAAGGCATAACATACCTACCGCAGCTTCAAGAACATTTACCCGTGATACCCTGCAGGAAGGCTTTGATTACCTGGCAACAGCAGGCTTGCCTGTAGTTTTAAAGGCCGATGGTTTGGCAGCGGGAAAAGGGGTTTTAATATGCCTTACGCTTGAAGAAGCCCGCCAGGAACTATTAGAAATGCTTACCGAAGCCAAGTTTGGCGATGCCAGTTCGAAGGTGGTGGTTGAGCAGTTTTTGCAAGGTATAGAGCTATCGGTATTTGTGATGACCGATGGCACCAACTATAAAATTTTACCGGAAGCTAAAGATTACAAGCGTATTGGCGAGGGTGATACCGGCCTTAACACGGGTGGTATGGGTTCGGTTTCGCCGGTACCATTTGCCGATGCTGCCTTTATGCAAAAAGTTGAACAAAAGGTAATTATACCTACTGTGCAAGGTTTACAACAGGAAGGCATCCCTTATAAAGGCTTTATTTTTATTGGCCTGATGAATACCCATGGCGAGCCCTGGGTAATTGAATATAACTGCCGCATGGGCGACCCCGAAACCGAAAGCGTTATGCCGCGTATACAGTCGGACTTTGTAGACTTACTGTTAGGTGTTGCCGATGGTAATTTAAACGAGAAAGAATTGATCATTTCTGACAAAACCGCTGCCACAGTTGTTTGTGTAGCAGGTGGTTACCCCGGCGAATATTTAAAAGATAAAGCCATTAGCGGCATCGAAAACGTACGCGATTCGCATGTTTTCCAGGCCGGTACATCGTTGGTTGGCCAGGATGTGCACGCTACAGGCGGCCGCGTTTTAGCTATTACCAGTCTGCAAAACAATATGTTTGATGCCCTGCAACAAGCCACTGCCGATGCAGCCCGTATCTACTACGATGGTGTATATTTCCGCAAGGATATAGGCTTTGATCTATTGTAGTTCATTCGTTCACTAGCTCATTTGTTCATTAGAGTAATTCATAAAAAAGGCTATCAGTTAACCAACTGACGGCCTTTTCTTTTATCTAAGAGCACAAATGAACTAGTGAACTATTGAACCAATTATATCTTCCCAAATAGCTCGGCTAATTTGTCTTCCAAATCATCACCACGCAGGTTTTTACCGATGATCTTGCCGTTAGGGTCAATCAAAAAGTTTTGAGGAATACCGCGTACGGCGTATAGGCCGGCAGTTTTACTCTTCCAGAACTGAAGATCAGACACTTGTGTCCAGGTAAGGCCGTCTTTATGGATGGCTTTTAACCATGCTTCTTTAGCGTTTGGCCTGTCTAATGATACCCCTAAGATGGTGAAATTCTTGGTTTTATAAGCGTTGTAGGCCTTAACCACGTTAGGGTTTTCCTGGCGGCAAGGGCCGCACCATGATGCCCAAAAGTCTATCAGCACATACTTCCCTCTAAACGACGACAGGTTAACTATTTTGCCTGCTGTATCGGCTTCGGCAAATTCGGGGGCAGTGGCGCCTAATGCTACGGCCTTAATTTTTGGTAGCAACTCGCCAAACTCTTTACCCTGCTCTGATGCTTTAACCTCCGGCGAAAGTGCATTGTACAGTGGCGCAATATCCACATAATCAGCGCTGTAAGCGAATGATTGCAACGCGTTTAAGCTAATGTACGAGTCGGGGTGGGCGGTTATAAACTTCTTGTTGATATCCTTTTCCTGCTCATCTAAACCCTTCTCTATCAACTTTTTTTGCTTAACATATTCAGTCGCTTTTAGCTGCTCTTCGGTCATGCCTTTTTCTTTGGCCTCTATAGCATCGTAACCATCATAAACAGGCTTTATAGCGGCTTTAAACAGCTCATTTTCCTGGTTAGTTTTCGGGCCGGCCACGGTAGCTTTTTCTAAAACATCGGCGCTGTTTATGGTAATAACGCCCGGCTCCGCATAAAAGCTTTTGTAATCGCGCGAGGCGTTTAGGCCGGTGCCTTTATTATTTAATAAAAGGTAAGCACTTGATGGCGAGCCGCTTGCTTCGCCTGTAAATTTAAACTCGCCGTTTTTTAATACCGCCGAATCGACTATGGTTTTACCTGCCAAGCGGTATTGCATGTACACTTTTGCAGGGGCGTTATAGGTACCAACCTTACCCTGAACGGTAAATTTTTTATCCTGGGCAAATAGCAATGCCGGTAAAAGTGCTATGGCACTAAGTGCTAATTTTTTCATATGGGTGATGTTAAAAGCCTAATACTACGGATTTTTAAAAACCCATCAAAACGCATTGCGGTAATTTTACACCTTACAGCTAAAATTTTACACTTTTTTCGTTTTTTTTGTTCGTCCCGCTGTAGCATTTTCCATTTTTTTGTTGCTCGCGATCTACTTAATTTACGAAAAATAAATGAGGATTTTATACAAAAAAACTAAAAGTATCCGGGCATGATAAATGAATGACAAAATAGCAGGTTATTAAAAACCGGCAAAGCCATTCACTTAATCAAGCACTCGCCTTCTATATTTTTCCTAACAATTCTTCCAGCTTGTTGTCCAGGTCGTCGCCGCGCAGGTCTTTAGCTACTATTTTACCGGTTGGGTCAATTAAAAAGTTTTGGGGGATAGATTGCACGCCGTACAGGCCTGCCGCCATGTTGTTCCAGTATTTCAGGTCAGATACATGTGTCCAGGTCAAGCCATCGTTTTTGATGGCTGCCAGCCATGCGGCTTTGCCGTTCTCCCTATCGAGCGATACACCAAGTACGGTAAAGTTTTTGCCTTTGTATTTGTTAAAGGTACGCACCAGGTTGGGGTTCTCCTGGCGGCATGGGCCGCACCACGATGCCCAAAAATCTAACAGTACATATTTGCCTTTAAACGACGATAACCTTACCGGCACGCCGTTTACATCATTTTGTATAAAATCGGGGGCCATGGCTCCAATAGCGGTTAGCTTTAAGGCATCAATAGACATTTTAAGCTGTTTACCCTGGTCTGACGTTTGCAAGTCAGACGACAGCGAATTAAATATCGGTTCCACCTCGGCTACATCCGGCGAAGGGCCGGCAACGCTGGTTAGGGCAAGTAAGCTTAAATAGCTATCCGGGTGGCCCAGTATAAAGCCTTTAAGGGCTGTTTTTTGCTCGGTTTGCAGGGCTTTGTATTTGGCCTGTATCGAGTTTTGAAATGCTGCCGAACGCTGTTTATCTGCCGGGGCATTTTGCGCCTCAACAGCTAAGTTATGCGCCTTATCTAATACGGGCTTTAAGGCCGCTTTTAGTATATTATTCTCTTCGTTGGTTTTGCTGCCGGTTACTACCGCTTTTACAGCCGAATCAGGCGAGGTGATGTTGATATCACCCTTCTCGATATAAAAGTTAAGCATATCGGCTGTTTTTGAAGGGCCGCCATCAGGGAAGTTGGCCGCTACGTATTTGCCAAAAGTAAGGCCCTTATAATCAACAAAAAGCGATGCGCTTACCGGGTTCATCACCAGGCCGCTAAAGGTAAATGTGCCGTTGTTAAAGGTAGCCGAATCGGTTACGTTATTGGCACCGCCCAGGTTATAAACCAAATAAGCTTTGGCAGGGGCGTTAAGCTTGCCTATTTTACCTTTTATGGTAAATGTTTGTGAGTTTTGAGCAAAGGTTAATACCGGCAGCAACAGGGCCAGTGCAAAAAATAATCTTTTCATTTATATCAATAGTAAGTTTACATAACGCCCAAACGCGCAATGAATTGTAAATCAGTTTAATTTTTGGTAGGTGCGCCACCACAGGTCGGGCATTTCGCCGGATACCGCGGTTTTATAATCCTCGTAGCGGCAGGGCACCAAATGGAAGCGCTCGTTTTTTGAGCCACCTGATGGGTAAGGTACCTGCATCCACCAGCGGTCGCTTTTTTTGCTTTTTACAAATACCACCTCATGCTCATCATGCTTAAGGCTGGTTTTGTATATCAGGTACTGCGATTTTGGGTTTAGCGGGAAATCTTTTTTGCGGTTATATACCCCATCAATAAAATACCATATCATTTGCGATAGCAGCATAGCCGTTTGGCCGTTATTATCGTATGCGGGGTTAAATTCATAAAAACCTATCGAGCTTAGCTTATCGTTAAAACCCGCGTAGCGGCATATCTGGCAGGCTTCTTCGCCGTAAAAACCATTAGGTTTGGCATTGGCGTTGCCTGCCGCATCTGATGAGCGAATAGCCCCAATATCAAAGCTTACTACGTTGGCGTTACGAATAATAGGTTCGGCAACGGCTACATTGCCGGTTATTTCGCCCAGGCGGTGTACATCAAAATACAACTTGTCCATTACCCTAAGGCTATCCTGACTGGCAAAATAGGTTTGATAACCCAGGTTGCTATAGTTAAACAGGTAGTTAGGTTCGTGCAAAAATATTTTGTTAAGGTACGATGCCGATGTAGTTTCGATGGTTTCGGCAAACTCGTCTTCCTCCAGGTCAAAATGCGAGTCGATCACCAGCAAGTCTACCTTTTGCTCAGATGCTTCGTAGCCCATGTATTGCGCGTAGGTAAGATCCTGCCCGCCGCCAATAATAATGGGGATGATATCTTTTTTCACCAATTCTTCTACCACGGTTTTCAGCGCGAAGTAGGTATCGGTCACTTTTTCGCCGCGGGCAATATTGCCCAGGTCTACTATTTTGGTGGTGTAAGCACCTTCGTTTAGCTGGTAAAGTTTTTCGCGCACATAATCGGGCCCTAAGGCGCAGCCGGGATTGTTAACGGCGTTGCGGTCGTCCATTACCCCTATTATGGCTATATCTATCTTTTGCTCCAGATCGGGGAAAGCCACCGAATGGTGCTCTATCTTGTCGCCAAGCTGACTGGTGTAAAACCCGTTTTTGGGGCTGATCTTTTTAAGATCGATAGGTGTAAAAAAATCGGATAAGGACATATTGTGATGTGCAAATGTGCAGATATGCAAATATGCAGATTATTTTGATGCGGGGATATAGATGTGCAGATTTCAGATGTGCAGATGATAAAAATGCATGCTTCAGCCCATGTTGGTGTTGTCACCATAGGTGTTCGGAAGACCTTTAATTCCCTCCTCGGGGAGGGTGCGGTTAGAAATGAGCGTAAAGGCAGGGAGGGGTTTATATAAGCGATGGGTTACATTTGCTTGACGCCTGATTTAACCCCTACCCCCTCCTTCCCCAGGGAAGGAATCGCACATTCCCGGCACTATTTTATCTTTCAAACACCTATAGTGTTGTCACCAACACGCCGCCATGCATTACGCCTGCCGATTTATCACTTGTACTAAAGGTTGTTGGAGACAAACCAACAAAGGCATCACATAACCGCTTTGCCGGCATCTGCACATCTGAAATTTGCATATCTGCACATCTATCCTTTCTATTTTAAAAACCCATTCAGGTAATCTAATATAGTTTTTGATTGCATCATTAAACTAACATGGCTTTGCGAAGGAACTACCGCTAAATGCGATTTTGGCATCGGGGCTATATCTGCAGATACGCCACCGCCCAGCAATTGATAGGTTTTCATCAGCTCCACCTTATCCAGCCCATCATTATCGCCCGATATGATCAATACCGGCGAGGCGATCTTTGCAATGTTGCTATCGCCCATATCAAACTGGTCGCTTATAAAAACAAGCATCTGCGCCATAAATTTTGTCCACATTGTTTTGTCGGGCGCTGTTGCATCATAGGCGGTCTTCATAGGGCTATTATCAAACATTTCGGCCTTCATCCCTTTAAAGGCGGTGTTTATTTGGGGCAACCAGCCGGTACTTTTGTAGGTAGATGAAATGATAACTAATTTATTTACCCGTTTTGGGCTGTTGATAATTAGCTGGTAAGCTATGCTGCCACCCATGCTATAGCCTACCACATCAGCACTATCCACTTTTAAATAATTCATCACACCTTCTACATCGCTTGCCATGGTAGCCAGGTCCAACTTCCTGTCCGAATATGGTGTATGCCCGTGTCCCTGCATCTCCATGGCAATTACTTGGCGGGTTTTAGATAGTTCGGGTATTAATTCTGCCCAGTTTGTTTCAATGGTCATAAAAGCGCCGTGCAGCAAAACCAGCGGCTTCCCCTGGCCGTACACTTCGTAATAAACTTTAATACCATTAACAGGTACAAAACCCTTTTCGGCAGGCTTAAGCTGCTGTGCATTACAAATGCATACCCCAAACAAAAGCATAGCTATTGTTGCTACGGCCCTAATGGCGTTAAGATCTTTTAATAGTTTTTTCATATAAGCGTTATTTTAATAGTTGTGAATTATTGACAATACAAATATGATCGGTTGTTAAGGCTTTTACGCTGTGCATAAGCGACAATAGAGGGGTGTATAGCGACATGGGATATCTGCTTGCACATCTGCACATCTATCGTCATATTTGGCGCATGATTTTGGTAACGGGTGCAACAGGCTTTTTAGGGGCCGAATTAGCTAAGGAACTAATAAGCCGCGGCAACAGCATACGCTGCAGCAAAAGGGCATCGTCAAAGATCCCTGCCTTGCTGGTGCCCTATGCCGCTAAAATTGAGTGGGTAAACGCCGACCTGATGGATGCCGACGCTTTGGAGGCCGCGTTGGATGGGGTTACACAAGTATATAACTGCGCCGCCTTTGTATCGTTAAAACAAGCCGACAAGGCTCCTATGATACGCACTAACGTAAGGGGAACAGCCACACTGGTTGATCTTTGTAACGAAAAGGGCATCCGTATGGTGCATACCAGCTCGGTAGCTGCCGTGGGCGAGGCCAAGCCCGGCGAAATGATAAATGAAAGCAACCACCTTGACCCTACTACCGAAAACGACGGGTATGCCATATCAAAACTGGAAAGCGAAATGGAAGTTTGGCGCGGCATTGCCGAGGGCCTTGATGCCGTTATTGTAAACCCTACCATTATAATTGGCGCAAGCGCGGGCACTGCAGGCAGCGGCCAAATTTTTGAGACCGTGCGCAAGGGCCTTAAATTTTATACCGAGGGCAGTATTGGCTTTGTTGATGTGCAGGATGTAGCTAAATGTATGATTGCCCTGATGGATAGCGGCATAAGCGAGGAGCGCTACATTATTAATGCCGAAAACCGCCCCTACCAACAAATATTTACCGAAATTGCTACAAACATGGGCGTAAAACCACCTGCCACACTGGCCAAACCATGGATGATGGAACTGGCCTGGCGCGGTGCGCTAATAGCAGGCGCATTAACCGGCAAAGCCCCCGCCTTAGATAAAACCAGCGCGCGCGCCGCATCGGTTACGCGCAACTTTGATAACAGTAAAATTAAACAGGCTATAGGCTTTGAGTTTAAACTGCTAAGCGAAACGCTTAAAGAGATTTGCGGGGCGTTTAAGGGTAATTGAGTCATTGGCTGCGCTATCATTGGGTCATTGCAGACAGGTGAATTGACTCACCCCGAATGCGCTTCGCTGTTCGACCTCTCTCCGCAAGCGGAAAGAGGGTGAAGAAATAAAATTTTCGCTGCTCAGCTGCCGCGAGCTTTCAGCTCGTGGTGTGCATCAGGTCAGCTTTCAGCTGATCTTAATTAAGCCAGCGTTCTTCCCTCTTTTGCAATGTTTAAGCGCTCTAACTTTTGGTACAGGGCTGCCGGTTGGAATGGTTTAGACATATAATCGTACATACCGGCTTCTTTGATCTTATCGTGTATGTTGTGCGATACCGAGGCGGTTAACGCAATAATAGGGATGTTTGCCTTTACAATATTATCAAGCGCCCTTATGCTGGCAGTAGCCTGGTAGCCATCCATTACAGGCATGTGCAGGTCCATCAGTACTACATCGTAGGTGCCTGCTATAACAGCGTTTACAGCCTCCTGCCCGTTAACAGCGATATCGGCATTAATATTCCAGCGGGTTAATATTTTAACCAGTAACAAGGCGTTTACCGAGTTATCTTCGGCAATCAATATCCTTAAGCCCTCCAGGCTGTTTTTAAGTGCCGATTGCAGGGCAATAGGGTTAGTGCCGCCTTTATACAGCGGCAATTTTATGGCAAAGGCAAATACCGAACCTTCGCCATGCCGGCTGTTTAATACAATTTCGCTATCAAAAAGGGCTATCAGGCGTTTAACAATGGCAAGGCCAAGCCCTGTACCACCGTAATGCCTTGTAGTATCTGCCGATGCCTGCACAAATGGGTCGAAGATGATGGTTTGCCTGTCCTCGGGGATGCCTATACCTGTATCTGATATCGAAAAATGGACCGTCATACTTTCCTCATCGGTTGCGCCGGCCATGGCTTTTACCAATACTTCTCCGCGTTCGGTAAATTTAATGGCGTTACCGGCCAGGTTGTATATTATTTGTGTTAAGCGGGTAGGGTCGGTAACTACCAGTTGGTCTTTCAGTTTATCATCTACCTGCAGCACCAGGCCAAAGCCTTTTTCGGCAGCCTTTTGCTGCAGGCCGTAACATACCTTATGCAGCAGTTCGGGCAGGTTAACGGCTATGGCTTCCAGTACAATTTTATCGTTCTCGCTTTTGTTGTAATCCAATATATCGTTCACCAGCGTTAGCAGCCCCATTGCCGAAAACTCCAATATATCCAGGTTCTCGGTTTGTTCGGGGGTGGCGGTATCTTTTATCAGGTTGGTCATTCCAATCACCGCGTTTAAAGGCGTGCGCAGCTCGTGCGACATGGTAGATAGAAACACCGAGCGGGAATCGGCCAGCGCCTTGGTTTCGGCAATGGTAGCTTCCAGTTGTTTGTTTAGCGCCTCTTTTTCGGCCACGCTATCCCTAAAAGCCCTATAAAACAGGTAATTGATAAGCACCATGGTAATAAAATTCATGGTAACCACTATCTGAAACGACGGCGACGGGAGGTCGGCAGGCGTCATGTTCAGATGCAATATAGGTTTATGCGTAAAAAACAGGTATATCAATATCGGTGCTATGGCCAGCGCGCTGTAAAAAATAGCAAAGCGGCTATCTATAAGGTAATACCCCACAAATACCACCATAAATGCAAGTTGGATGGTTACCAGGTTTAGGCTTTGCGAAAAGACCATGAGGTTCGTCCACACGGTTACCACACCTGTAAGTATAATAGTATGCGAAATAATATTTATGCGCTGCGGCCTGTAAAGCAGTAATTTGGTAAGCCCTATGTACAATACAAAAACAAAAGAAGCGCGCCATAGCTGATGGTCTTGCAGGGAACGAAAGTTTACTGGAACTATTAAGGCTAATTTTAACAGCCATAATAATAAGGTGGTATATACAATTTTAATACGTGCGCGGTGCAGATTGTCCGGCTCCTGAGCCAATACCTTTTTTATAGAAAAATTAAAAAAAGGTAATTTTGATATCATAATATATCAGTTTAATTAATTGCGGCTAAGTAGGGATGTAATAACGGCATAAATTTATTAAAAAGATTTATGAATAATATTATTTATTGTGCTTTAAAAGCAATGATGTGTGTTTATTAACAAATACTTATGTACAATTAAGGCCAGCAAAAAGGCGCTATACAGCGCCTTAAATAATATATAAGTAATTTATTATTGCCTAACGCAATTTAAGCAGTACCACATTCTCTACATGTTGTGTATGCGGAAACATATCTACCGGCTGTATTTTCACCGTGTCATATTTTTCTTTAAGCACCAGCAGGTCGCGGGCCTGTGTAGCGGCGTTGCAGCTTACATATACGATTTTATCGGCCTCAATTTCCATCAGGCGGGCAACCACATCGGCGTGCATACCTGCCCTGGGCGGGTCGGTAATGATCACATCGGGCTTGCCATGCTCGGCCACAAATTCGGCTACCAGCACATCTTTCATATCGCCGGCAAAAAATTTGGTGTTAGTAATATCGTTAATCTGCGAGTTTACCTTAGCATCCTCAATAGCCGATGGCACATACTCCACCCCTACCACCTGCCTTACATGGCCGGCAATAAAGTTTGCAATGGTACCGGCGCCGGTATATAAATCGTAAACCAACTCGTCGCCTTTAAAATCGGCAAAGTCGCGGGTAATTTCGTACAGGCGCAGGGCCTGTATAGAGTTGGTTTGGTAAAACGATTTTGGGCCGACCCTAAAACGCACCACCTTGCCATTGGCGGCGGGCATTTCTTCGTGAATAAACTCGGGGCCGTGGTAGCTGAATACCTCCTGGTCAAAAATGGTATCGTTAAGTTTGGTGTTTAGAATGTATAGCAGCGACGTTATCTGCGGGAAAGCGGCATCTACATAGGCCATCAGATTACTCACTGTTTCTTCATCCGCGTGCGCAAAAACTACGATCACCATTATTTCGCCGGTAGACGAGGTACGGATAATAAGGTTACGCAAGGCACCGGTATGCTGCCGCACATCGTAATAGCTGATGCCGTTTTGTTTGGCAAAAGCATTGATGCTGTTACGCACATCGTTTGAAGGCTCGGCCTGCAGGTAGCAGTGGTTAATGTTCAATATCTTATCAAACCGGCCGGGGATGTGGAAACCAAGGGCATTCATATCCAGGGTTTCGTCTTCGCGGTTTTCGCCGTCGTACAGCCAGCGTTTGTTGCTAAAGGTATATTCCAGTTTGTTACGGTAGTAGCGGTCGGCAGGCGATGGCACAATAGGGTCCATATGGGCCACTTCTATTTTGGCAATGCGGGTTAGCGCATCGTGCACGGCCTTTTGTTTAAACTGTAGCTGCGCGGGGTAGGTCATGTGTTGCCATTTGCAGCCGCCGCAGGTGCCAAAATGTTCGCAAAATGCCTGGGTGCGGTGTTCTGATGGTTGAATAAGACGGGTTATTTTTCCTTCGCCAAAGCTTTTTTTGCTGCGGTAAACCTCAACGTCGGCAATATCGCCGGGTACGGCCTTTTCAATAAATATCACAAAATCTTCGGCCTTGCCAACCCCTTTGCCTTCTTCGGCAATATCAATAACGGTAACGTTCTCAAAGAACTTACTCTTTTTTACAGATCTACTCATCTGGCTGCAAAGGTAAAGAAAGAAGCAGGAATAAGGAAGCAAGAATCAAGACATATACTCCCCCTACCGTTAAGCTCAACAACGGATAAAGGTATAAAAGAGCACCGGGCTAAGTCCTGTTCAGATAAACATGTTGATCAATTGCTGCCAGAAATTTTCGGGCTCAACGTCTTCCATGTTAAAATGCTCATCAATAAGGTCCGAAAATTCAAGCAGTTCGCGACTCATGGCAATAAAATTTACTATGCAAACATAATAAATTTATACCGAAAACCAAAACGGTATTTTGAAAATAGATTAAAATTATTTCCCGGCAGGTATAGCCTACCGGGAAATAATTACTTATCGCTTATCCCAATCAATCTTGCGGGAGAAATACATTAGTAAGGCGATAATGACAAACAAAGCGACACTGCCCATTAATAAAGCCAGATCCTCTAACTGGATAATAACGAAGATAAAAGCGTAAATAATGCTTAAAATAAGTGCGAAGATGCCTGCCGCGCCCTTGTTTTTTAACAACGACGCGATAAACAGCGTTACCAGCCCTACCGTTGCAACAGAGGCGATAAGGTAGGCAATGTTATAGCCAACCTGCTCTGAAAATGAAAGTAGCAGCGTGTAGTACACTATCATGGCGGCACCTATTAATACATAATTAAATACATGTACCGGCTTTTTGCGGATAATCTCGGTAAGGAACAGTGATACAAAGGTGAGCAGTATGATGAGGATGGCGTATTTGCTGGTGCGCGTGGTTTTTTGGTACTGATCTACCGGCATGCGCAGCTTTACGCCAAACACGGTTTCGGCTTCTTTTTTTGCATCGTTAAAAAGTGTGTTATCTACCACCCATTGTTGCGGGTAGGGTCTATTAAAATACAAGGTGCGCCATTTACCCAAAAAGCCATCCTTATTTACCGTACGGGTGTTGGGCAGGTAATGACCATCAAAACTTGGCGACGCCCAGTTACCGCTTACCTCTACATCGGTGGTTTTGCCTAATGGTAAAAAGTGCAGTTCGTCGCTGCCTTTCATATCCAGCGTATAATCGAAGCTAAAGGCGTTATCCGGCACTGCCGATAGGTCTATAGCAGCTTCCAGGCCGTTAGCAAACAGGGCCTGGCTATTTAGTGCCGGCTCGGCCTTTAATTGCTGCCCGGCTGCTTTTATAAGGGGGTTGTTTTTTAGTCCCTTTAAGTCGGATATGCTGAAAGCTATTTTAGCTTTGTTCAGCATCAGTTGCTCCGGCAAAATTGACAGCGATGCCAGATCGGCCTTGCTAAAATTGCCTGTTACACGTACTACCGAATTGTAAACCACGGCATCAAATATTCCCCGGTGCAAAACATCGGTGCTAAGGCTGGCCTTTATGTTCAAACTCTCGGGTAGCAGGTACAAATTTTCGGTAACCTGCTGTGTGGTTTGCTTGCCATTGGCATCGTTTACCTGTATGTTTTTTTTGTAGGGTATAATCAGCGCGGGGCCTTTTATCAGCTGGCTGCCCGCCCAGTTACCGGCAATCTCGTCCATCATTTCGGTTTGGCGTCCGGCCCGTTCTTTAATCAAGTCGCTTATTAATGCCGATGGTATAAGCAGTACAATAATAAGCGCGCCTATAAAAACCAATTTAACAGTAACCGACTCCTTGAGCCAGTCCATAAACCCTTTGGGTTGTTCTTGTTGTTGTATCATTTTATTTAAAAGTACTTTGTGTTTCAAAGTTAATGGGCAAAAAAAAGCATCATATATTTTTTTGCTGTTTTATCAATTGCTCCAGCGCATCAAGGTGTTGCTTAAACGCCTGTTTGCCACGAGCGGTAGCCTCATAGTTGGTATTGGGCTTGCGGCCCAAAAACGTTTTATGCACCATAATATACTCTTCTTTCTCTAAGCCCTTTAAGTGCGATGCCAGGTTACCGTCGGTAACGTCCAGCAGCTCCTTCAGCGAGTTAAAATCATAGCGCTCGTTTACTACCAGCACACTCATAATTTGCAGGCGCAGGCGGTTTTCAAAGGCTTTATCAAGTTTTTCAAAGGGAATTTTCACCTATCGTATTTTATATACATTATACTACCATAAACAATGTGCAGCACACCAAAGCCTATGGCCCAAAACAACAGGCCGTAGCCCGGCAGGCAAGCGGCCAGCAAACCTAAAACAATTTCGCAAATGCCTAAATATCTAACATCCTTAAAAGTGAAATTGCTTGCGCCAATAAGCGCCAGCCCATAAAATATAAGCGAAGCCGGCGATGCTATACCATAATACCCGCGAATGATCAGAATAATAATTAACAACCCGCCGCTTATAAGCGGCACAGCCATGTTAAACAATAACTGCCTGCTTGTAGCGCCCCAAACATTCTGGCTTTTTTGTTTTGCCTTACGCATGGTTAACAATACACCTGCAGTTAACGAGGCTATTAATACCACCAATGCTATTAGTACCAGCTTAAGGGCATTATCAGGAAACTGGCCAACATCATGGCTCACATATACACGATAGGTGAAAAAGCCACCGCTGCCATAAATAATGTTGTAGGCTAATGCCGCGCCAATAAGCGCGAATACACCTGCCAGCACACCCGAAAGACCGCTGAGCGAGATAAATTTTGAGGAGCGCTCCATCAAACTGCGTATGGAGGTCAGCTCGTCCTGTATTTCTTTTTCTTTCACTTAAAAGTACTTTGTTATTCAAAGTAAGCTATTAAAAAGATAGGATGCAAATAATATTTTTGTTCGCTTGCATATTTATATTTAATTATAGGGATGTTAACCTAACTTTATGCTATGCAATCGGATATTGACAAGCTTATTGAATTGTTAGAGGAAGAAAAGTTTTTTATTGAACAATATATAAAAAATAATATTGCCGAGTTGGAGTACCTGCACGCGCACATCCATGCCAAGGCTTTAACCAAATTAAATATACAACTACAAAATCTAAAGCAGTTAAAAGATCCGTTCTATAATAAAAAGACTGACCTTGAAAGGCAATTAGAGTTTTATAAGAAATGGAATGAAGATTTTGACTCATCGGTAGATATGTATTTTGAGAGACAAATTGCTGAAATTACAGAGCAATTAAAAAAACTTGATGAATTGGACAACCTACCTCAGTATGACGATCAAAAACTAGACGATGCAATATTTAATATCCGGGCCGGACATCACAACGGATTTATTCTTTATTTAAATGTTAAGGACAATCTTGGTTTCACATTTGAATTAACACAATTAGATGTGTTAAGTATTTCAATCGACGTAAAAAGCGTATTAAACGTCGAATATTTTTTTGAAGATGATGACGAGGATGAAGGCCCTATAAATAAATTTAAAGGTTTAGAATTTATATTAAACCCAACAGGCAATAAATTGATTTATAAATATGACATGAAGCATTTTAAAGATGCTATTGCTATTAAAATATTGTTATCAAGAATAATATATGATGTTTTTACTTATGCCGAATTAGACAAGCCTGCAAGCTTGGTGTATTTTTAATAACCTGCATATCTAAATAGTCACCGCCGCCTTCACCAAATAAGGCAATATTTCTTTTTGGAAGGATACAAAGTTTTTGCGCACGTCGGCATCGCTTACCGAGGTGAACGCGAAACTGAATACGATGCTTTTGCTGCATTTAATTAAAAACCGCAGGCGTTGCTGGTAGGTATCGTGCTTGCGTATGCCCGGCATTTGGGTAAACGATTGGATGAGCAGTTCTTCCAGTTCGTTTGAAAGGCTTTTTAAAAAATCCTGCGAGTTGGTACTTTCACGGATAAAATCCCAACCGATAAACTCGTTACACACCGTGTACGACAGGCGGCAGGTTTTCATGATCAGGCTGTTCAGGTGCGCCTCTTCGTCCATATCGGCGGTATTGGCGTGTACCAAGTCATCTACACTCACCTTTATATAATCCATCAGCAACACGTGCAAAACGGCCTCTTTGCTATCAAAATACTTGTAAATAGTAGCCTTGGCTATTTTGGCCTTTTTGGCTATTTCGTTTACGCTTGTTTTATGGTAACCGAATTTACGGAACAGTTCCTGCGCTGCCCGCTTAATACTATCTTTAATTTTATCGGCTTCCATTTATCAATTATACACATTTATCTCAAATTGCGATACATTAACAGCATACGATCTGAGCGATTTGGTAGCCGGGGCCTTAACGGGGGTACCATCTGTAAGCGAAAACTTAGAGCCGCTGCATGGGTCGGTTACGGTAAAACCGGTATCATCAAGGGTTACGGCGCATTGTTTGGCAGGCTGGTAGCTGCTGCAACGGTCGTAAGCCGAGTAGGCACCGCTGGCCTGCCGGTAAATAATTAAACCTGCAACGCCATAGCCAGATATAAGCACTGCCCCACCTGCGCTGTTAAGCGCGGCCATGCGTGGGTCGGTTTTGGGAATACGGAAATTAACCGGAACACTGGGCACCACATCACCCGCTTTACCGCATGATAAAAATACCATACCGATGATAATTAGTGCCAGCGCCTGCCTCATATAATATCTGATTGGAATTGTTTTAAGAAACGAACATCGTTCTCAGAGAATAAACGCAGGTCGCGTATCACATATTTTAAGTTTGTAATACGCTCTATACCCATACCAAAGGCAAAGCCGGTATACTTTTTACTATCTATACCGCAATTCTCTAATACGTTAGGGTCAACCATGCCGCAGCCCAATATCTCAACCCAGCCGCTGTATTTACACATGTTACAGCCCGAGCCTTTACATATGGTACACGATATATCCATTTCGGCCGACGGCTCGGTGAACGGAAAGTATGATGGGCGGAAACGCACTTTTGTACCCTCGCCGTATAGTTCCTGCACAAAATGATACAAGGTTTGTTTAAGGTCGGAGAAGGATACATTCTCATCTACATATAAACCCTCTACCTGGTGAAAAAAGCAATGCGCACGGGCAGATATCGCCTCGTTACGGTACACGCGACCGGGCATAATAGCGCGGAATGGTGGTTTACCGTTCTCCATCATGCGTACCTGCACCGATGAGGTGTGTGTACGCAGGGCAATATCATCTGTACCATCGCCTTTACGGATAAAGAAGGTGTCCTGCATGTCGCGCGCCGGGTGTTCCTGCGGGAAGTTAAGTGCTGAAAAGTTATGCCAGTCGTCTTCAATCTCGGGGCCTTCGGCCACTACGAAGCCCAAACGCTTAAATATATCAATTATCTCTATGCGTACCAGCGATAAAGGATGGCGCGAGCCTACCTCAAAACCGTCGCCAGGTAAGGTTAGGTCAAGGTCTAAGTCTTGCGTCTTAAGTCCCGAGTCGGTTGCTTCCTTTAGCTCGTTGTACTTAGCTTCGGCCAGTTGCTTAAACTGGTTAAGCACTTTACCAAAGGTGCGTTTCTCTTCGGGGCCAACGGTTTTAAATTCTTCAAAAAGGTCTTTTATAATTCCCTTGGTACCCAAAAACTTTATCCGGAACGCCTCCAGTTCATCTGCCTTTGTAGCGGCAAATGCTTTTATCTCGGCGGTATATTGGTCTATTTTAGCTTGCATTATAATATTGTTCTTAAAAATTGTTCGGCAGTTAATACCGGTATGGTAGCTTGTTTGTAGTCTTTAATATTACGGGTGATGATAACGTCACACTTATGCTTAAGAGCAATATGATTTTCAATAGCATCTTCAAAATCTGTAAAAGCCCCGCTTAAAGCACTTTCAATAGCATCTTTTTCAAAAGAAAATATCTCTAACAGATTTGTAATTCGCTTGACACTTTCTTTTGCTTCCGGTTTTCCTATTGCTTTGGTGAGGATATAATTAATATTGGCAATTATAAGTGTTGATGTACTTAATGTAATCCCACTCAACTTTTTTTCTTCAAGCAACATCTCTGCATACATAGAAAATGGCTTACGTGTTACCAACATATCTAATATGATGTCACTATCTATAAATAAGTGCTTATAGCCCATGTCGTTCTTTCAAATATTCCCATTTCAAGTCTTTGTAATCCACATCATCCGGAACCTTACCTTTCAATATTCCTCTAAGTGCTTTAATATCTTCAGAGAACTCCATTGTTTTGTATCGCTCCATTAAAGGATCATCCTTCTTTCTTTTCCTTGAGAAATCATTTAAAAGTTGCTTGAAAAGCTTAGAAACACTGATATTGTCTTCCAAAGCTATCCGTTTCGCCAATTCAACGGTTTGCTCGTCTGCGCTCAATGTTAATTTTGTTGTTGCCATATCAATCTTTTTATACGTACAAATATAAAAAACTTATACGTAACATTTATTTAATCACGGCAAGTTCTTTACCCACCTTGGTAAACGCTGCAATGGCTTTATTCAAATGCGCGGTATCGTGCGCGGCAGATATTTGAACACGTATGCGCGCCTTGCCTTGCGGCACAACCGGGTAATAAAAGCCTATTACATAAATGCCTTCCTCCAGCATTTTTGCGGCAAACTCCTGGGCCAGCTTGGCATCATACAACATTACCGGTACTATAGGGTGCACGCCCGGTTTTATATCAAAGCCCGCCTCAGTCATTTTTTGGCGAAAATACTGGGTATTGCTTTCCAGTTTATCGCGCAGGTCGGTGGTTTCGCTCAGCATATCCAATACCGCAATTGATGCGCCTGTAATGGCCGGGGCTAATGTGTTGCTAAACAAATATGGCCTTGAGCGCTGGCGCAGCATATCAATGATCTCTTTACGCCCCGATGTAAACCCGCCCGATGCGCCACCCAATGCTTTACCCAAAGTACCGGTAATGATATCTATTTTACCCATTACGTTGTGGTGCTCGTGCGTGCCACGGCCGGTTTTACCCATAAAGCCGCTGCAATGGCTCTCGTCAATCATTACCAAAGCGTTGTACTGCTCGGCTAAGGCGCAAATCTTATCCAGTTGGGCAATGGTGCCATCCATGCTAAACGCACCATCGGTAACTATTATACGGTGGCGTAACTCCTGAGTAGCTTTCAGTTTTTCTTCCAGGTCGGCCATGTTATCATGCTTGTAGCGCTGGCGCTGGGCCTTGCACAGGCGCACGCCATCAATAATAGACGCATGGTTCAGCTCGTCAGATATAATGGCATCCTGCTCGTTAAAAAGGGGCTCAAACACGCCACCGTTGGCATCAAATGCAGCGGCGTAAAGTATGGTGTCTTCGGTGCCTAAAAACTCCGATATCTTTTGTTCTAATTGTTTATGTATATCCTGCGTGCCGCATATAAAACGCACCGACGAAAGGCCGTAACCATGGGTATCCATAGTAGCTTTTGCTGCCGCGATAACTTTTGGATGGGCCGATAAGCCTAAATAGTTATTGGCACAAAAGTTTATTACTTCCTGCCCGCCCTGTACGGTAATATCCGCGCCCTGTGGCGAGGTGATGATACGTTCTTTTTTATATAATCCGGCAGTTTCAATATCTGCCAGTTCCTGCTGTAAAACCGGCTGCAGTGTTTTATACATATTAGATGAATTTAAGGGTACAAAATTAAGCATAAACCCGCAATTGATTGGTTTATATGTAACTTTTAATATATTAATGGTTTTAACGAAACATTTTAAGCTAAAACGGTATTATGTAGAAACTTATGAAGAGATACCTACTATTAGTGTTATTTATAACTACTTATAGCGCATATGCACAGCAGCAGTATACACTATCGGGCCAAATTACGGGCTCAAAAAACGAGGATATATCCTTCACATCAGTATATATACGCAACTCTTCCTATGGCACTACGGCCAACCAGGATGGCCGCTATCGTTTAAAGCTAAACCCCGGCACCTATACTGTAATTTACAGGCACCCCGGCCAGCAGGAACAAAGCGAAACCATCACCATTACCGACCATGATGATGTGCACAATGTACAGTTACAGGACGAGGTATTTCGTTTTAGCCAGGTATCTAACCAATGGAAAATAAACCGCGACCCCGGCGATACCATTATACGCAGGGTAATAAATAATAACAAGGCACGCATACAGGAGTTTAAAGGGCTATCCTGTGCGGCATACGTAAAAGGCGTGCAAACGCTTTTAAGCTCACCTAAATCGTTAACCAGTAAAGCAGTAACCAAAGCGCTCGACCTCGACTCGAACGGCCGCGGCATACTTTATCAGTCGGAATTGTTGGCTAATTTTAATTATGGCGGGCCGGGCAAAATTAAAGAGATAACCATTGCCTCAAAAACAACAGGTACCAACACGGCTTTTAGCTATACCAAAGCATCAGATCTGCAATTGAATGTTTACAAAAACGTAATCACTATTGATGGCCTGAGCAGCCGCGGCTTTGTATCGCCGTTTGCGAGTAACGCGTTCTTTTACTACAGATATAAACTAATTGGCAGCAGCGTGCAAAACGGGCTTACTATTGATAAGATAGAGGTTATTCCGCGCAGGCAGTACGGCCAGTTTTTTAGGGGCAACGTATATATTGTAGAGAGCGACTGGCGCATTTATAGTATTGACCTTTATTTAAGCAGCAAAACCACATCGCTAAACTTTGTAGATACGCTGCAAATAAAGCAGCAATATGTGCCTATAACTGATAGTGTTTGGATGCCGGTATCGGTGCAGTTTAACTTTGTTGGTTCGGTATTGGGCTTTAAGTTTGGGGGTTACTACGAAGGTATTTTTAATAACTATAAAATTAACCCGCCCTTTGCCGATGGCTTTTTTACCGGCGAACTGTTAAAAGTAGATACAGCTGCCACTTTAAAATCAAAAAGCTACTGGGAAGATAACCGCCCTGTGCCTTTAACCCGGCTGGAGAGCCGCGACTATGAGAAAAAAGACAGCATTGCCGCCTATAAAAAAACTGATGAATACCTGGATGCCCTACAGCATACCAAAAACGGTATTAATTACCCGGGTTATTTAATTTTTGGCTATTACGCCAGCAACCGCAGCAACCGCGACTCGCTTTATGTTTATCCCTTTTTACAGACGTTTTATTACAACACAGTTGAAGGCTTTGGTATAAATGCAAAGGTGCGCTATACCCGCACTATAGATGATCTGCATTCGTTAAGCGTTACCCCCGCCCTGCGCTATGGCTTTAGCAACAAGCTTTTTAGCGCCAATATGCTTACCGAATACAAGTATGATCCTTTTCATAACAGTAAGCTTTGGTTAAGTTTTGGCAGCGATGTGCTCGACCTAAATAACGTGGGCACACGGTCGTTATATTTTAATACGCTAAGTACCCTGCTAAGCGAAAACAATTATGTTAAGTATTACCGCTCGCAATACGGTGGCGTTGGCTTCCAGCGCGAACTGGCCAATGGCATTTTATGGACAGCCGGCTTAACCTATGCCAGCCGCAGCCAGTTATATAACACCGCTTATGGGCACATTTTTAATTCGAAGGATAGGGAGTACACATCTAACAACCCATTAGCGCCGCCGGGAACCCCGGCAGATGACCGCTCTATTTTGTTCCCTACCAACCAGGCATTAACCTTTAACACGTCGGTGGCCTTTACGTTCGATCAAAAGTATATTACCCGCCCTACCGGTAAATTTAATTTGCCATCAAAATATCCTACGCTTACGCTTAACTATCGCAAAGGCATAAGCAAGGTGCTGGGATCTGACGTAGATTACGATTTCGCTTCGGCCGATATTTCTCAGTATAATATCCGCATAGGGTTATCGGGCTTTTCGTCATTTAAACTAACCGGTGGCGATTACTTTAACAACAAAACCCTGTATTTTATGGATTACTACCACTACTTAGGTAACCAGGGTACCACCTTCGACCCTACTTATATCGGCAGTTTCCATTTTTTACCTTTTTATACCTACAGTACCAATGGCGCATTTTTCGAGGCGCATTATCAGCATAATTTCGCCGGTTCGCTGCTTGGCAAAGTACCGTTTATGCGTAAGCTAAAGCTGGAAGAAATAATTGGTGCCAACTTCCTAACTACCAAAGGCAACTCCAACTACCGCGAGTTTTATGTAGGGCTGCAACGCCTTATATTCAGGGTTGATTATGGTATATCATATGCCGGCAACAAAAAATACATCCAGGGCATAAGGATATTTTACGGGATAAGATAGAGAGGTTAAAGGCGAAAGGCGTTGTGCTTATCTTTAAGACTAATTGAGCCTTTGAAACAGGTTCAAACCTTTATCCTTTTACCTTTAACCTCAAATCCTTATATTTGCACCTCATTTAACACTGTTTACAGCAGTATCAATGATGTTATGATAAAATACAATACACTCCTTTACTATTGTTACGCAACAATAGTCGATGGTGAGCAATTTGCTGCCGATCATTTAAAATTTTGTAAATCATTAGGCTTAACCGGGCGCATTATTGTGGCCGACGAAGGCTTAAATGGCACCGTATCGGGTACTGCCGAAGCTTGCAAAACCTATATGGAAACCCTGCATGCCGATGAACGCTTTGCCGGTATCGACTTTAAAGTGGATGAGGTTGCAGAGCCATCATTTGTTAAAATGCACTGCCGCTACAAATCCGAAATTGTACACTCGGGCCTGCGCGATCCAAACATTATTAACCCACAGCTAAAAACAGGTAAGCACCTGGCTCCAAAAGAGTTTTTAGCTATGAAAGACCGTGATGATGTGGTGATATTGGATGTACGATCGAACTACGAACACTCGCTGGGAAAATTTAAAAACGCCGTAACGCTTGATATCGAGAACTTCCGCGATTTCCCCGCGATGATCAACGAACTGGCACAATACAAGGATAAAAAGATATTAACCTACTGCACCGGTGGCATCAAGTGCGAAAAAGCATCGGCCCTGTTACTGCACGAAGGCTTTAGCGATGTATACCAGTTGCATGGCGGCATTATTAAATATGGTAAAGAAACCGGCGGTGAGGATTTTGAGGGTAAATGTTATGTGTTTGACAACCGCCTTTCGGTAGATGTGAACAGCGTAAACCCGGTAGTGATATCAACCTGCCGTAATTGCGGCACGGTTACCCCAAAGATGATCAATTGCGCCAACCCCGAGTGCAACGAGCATTTTACCCAATGCGATGAGTGCGGCACAAAAATGGATGGCTGCTGTAGCGATGCCTGCCAAGCGCACCCACGCAAGCGTATTTATGATGGCACCGGATACTATGTAAAAGTACCGCAACCGGTTAATGTAAAAAAGCACCAACTTTCATCAATAGATTCAGATTTGGCGAATTAGCGTAGCTATGGCGCGAATATTCGGGTAATTCGCTTAAATTCGTGCAGTTCGTGTTAATTAACCTATGCGTAAACATCTCCTGTTTGCATTTTTTATACTACTGAATATATGCGCCTATAGTGCCGATATTAAAAGCATTGGTGTGCCTTATGTGCAAAACTACACTAAGGCGCAGTATCAGTCGGGCAATCAAAACTGGTCGGTAACGCGCGACGAGCATGGCATTATGTATTTTGGCAACGATGAGGGCCTGCTCTCTTTCGATGGTAAATACTGGCAGCTTAACCGCATGCCAAACGGGCTTATCGTCCGCTCAGTAGCTGCCGATGGCAAAGGCAAAATATACTCGGGTGGCTTTGGCGAATTTGGCTACTGGCAAAACAACAGCAAAGGCTTCTTAAAGTATAACTCGCTCACTCATCTTTTACCCAAACAATACCAACCCGTTAAAGAGGAAACCTGGAAAATATATATCGAAAAAGACAGGGTGATATTCCAATCGTTTGGCTTGATATACATTTACGCAAAGGGCCGTGTAAGTGTGGTAAAAGCACCCAAACCATTCCTGTTTTTATTTAAAACCGGCAACCGCTATTTTGTTGAGCAGGTTGATGCCGGGCTGTTTGAATTAAAGGGCGATAAGCTAAGTTACATAGAGGGTAGTAATATATTGGGCAGCCGGGTACTTTCGGTATTGCCATTTGGCAAAGGCCGCTATGTAATTGGAACAGCCAAAAACGGCTTGTTTATTTACGATGGCACAACCTTTAAGGTCTGGCAAAATCAGGCCAATAACTTTTTAAAAACTTATCAGCTTAATAATGGTGTAGTAATACCCGGCAAGTATTTTGCCTATGGGTCTATTTTAAACGGTATCATAATTATTGATACCACGGGTAATGTAATACAACATATCAACAAATCAAGCGGCTTACAAAACAACACGGTATTAAGCCTTTTTATTGATAACGAGCAAAACCTATGGGCCGGACTTGATAATGGTATAGACCGCATAGAAGTGAATTCGCCCCTATACTTTTACTTTGACAAAACAGGCCGCTTTGGTACCGTATACTCCAGCATTATTTTTAACAATAAAATTTACCTGGGCACCAACCAGGGGCTATATTACAGCGAATGGATAGGAACGGGCACCCAGCGTTTGTTTCAATCGTTCGATTTTCAGCTCATCCCGGGCTCGCAGGGCCAGGTATGGGATCTATCCTTACAGGACGGCAAACTGCTTTGCGGGCATAACGATGGCACTTTTCAGGTAAATGGCAGCAGCATCACCAAAATAACATCCCTTAGCGGCGGGTGGACCATAAAAAAATTTAATGCCAATCAGCTAATACAAGGCACCTATACCGGCCTTATCATATACAGTAAAAATGCATCAGGCAATTGGGTATTCGACCATAAAATAGAAGGCTTTAGCGAACCATCGCGTTATGTTGAGCAGGATAGCAAGGGCCAGATATGGGTAAGCCATGCCTATAAAGGCATATACAAGGTTACACTGAGTTTAGATAATAAACGCGTGGTATCTCAAAAATACTACGACAAAAGATCGGGCCTGCCCGATAGCTATAACGTGGGTGTATTTAACCTGGATAACCGCATTGTTTTCTCTTCCGATTCTGGCTTTTATGTTTATGACGATATTACCGACAGGTTTTATAAATACCAGCAATTAAATAACCGGCTGCATACGTTTGCATCTTCAAATAAGGTTATAGCGGCTATAGGTAAAAAATACTGGTTTATTAATCACGGCCGAGTGGCGCTGGCCGACCTATCGGTACCCGGAAAGTTATCTATCGACTCCAATCGCTTTAGCATGCTTAACGGTCAAATGGTGCAGAATTACGAAAACATCAACCTGATTAACAACCTCATTTATTTAATAAGTGTTGATGATGGCTTTGTAATATTAAGCGATAAAGACGCCATGCACCAGCCCCGCATGCAACTACCTGCGGTGCTGATACGCAATGTGGAGAACATCACCGACAAAACATCAGTGATAAGCAACATGAATATTGCCGGCAACGAAATTGCCATACCATATAATCAAAACAATATACGCATAGCCTATTCGCTGCCCTATTACCGGCAGGCAAAAATACAGTATCAGTATTATTTAGAGGGGTATTCGAGGCAATGGTCAGAATGGTCTGTACAAAGCCAAAAGGAGTTTACTAATTTAAACCAGGGCACCTATCAGTTTAAGGTAAGGGCAAAAATTAATAATGAAAGTGTATCTGCTATAACTATTTTTAGCTTTGAGGTACTGCCGCCATGGTATTTAAGTAAAATAGCCATGATCATCTATCTTATCATAGGCTTCTTCATTTATTACATCATCAGGCATTATTATCACCTCAAGCTAAAACGCCACCAGCACGAGATACAGGAAAAGCTCCGCATTGAACAAGAAGAATTTTTAAGGCAAGAGGCTATTGCCAACCAACAACATATAGTAACCATTAAAAATGAGCAGTTGCAAGCCGACCTGGCCAGCAAAAACCGCGAGCTGGCAAATTCGGCCATGAACATTGTTTATAAGAATGAGTTGCTGCAAAAAATAAGTGATGAGATAGATAATTTTAAGGATAGCGCCGGTAAAAAGCTGTCAGAAGAACAGCTCAAAAAAATACATAAGGTTATTAGTGAAGGCATGAGCGATGAGCGGGATTGGAATGTGTTTGAAACAAGTTTTAATGAAGCGCATGAAAACTTCTTCAAAAAATTAAAACACGGCCATCCTGACCTGGTACCGAACGATTTAAAGCTTTGCGCATACCTGCGTATGAATATGAGTAGTAAAGAGATGGCTTCATTATTAAACATTTCGCTGCGCGGGGTAGAGATAAGGCGCTACAGGTTGCGCAAAAAGCTTAATTTAGAGCATGACAAAAATCTTGTGGAGTTTCTCATCGAGCTTTAATACTACATCATTACCTCTCATAGCTCTTATTTTTACAATTGATCAATATGT
Organism: Inquilinus sp. KBS0705; assembly: GCA_005938025.2. Lineage (NCBI taxonomy): Bacteria > Pseudomonadati > Pseudomonadota > Alphaproteobacteria > Rhodospirillales > Rhodospirillaceae > Inquilinus > Inquilinus sp. KBS0705. Next base: position 118,674 of record VCCI02000005.1, read on the forward strand.
TAAATATGTAGTATGTATTGTCCACACTAACCAATCATAACATATTGCTTCACAGTAAATTATATTATTGAGTATTAATTTTTGAGAAAGTGTTTCAAGGCATGATGTATTAATGTAGAGTTACATTATTTGTTAAAATTGTATTATCTCCTCAATTTCGACTCTACAAAAACCAATTAGTTCCAAGTACTTAAATTATTTAACCACTATGAAGAGAATTTACACGATCTCAGGGTTATTGCTATTGTTTACTTTTTTCACCAGTGCGGCATTTGCACAAAACGTTACCGTTAAAGGTAAAGTAACAGATGCTGCCAACGGCCAGGCGCTTATAGGCGTAACCGTAGGTGTTCAGGGTACAACAACAGGCACCCAAACAGATGTTAACGGCACGTATTCATTAAATGTAGCCTCTAACGCAACGCTACAGGTATCCTATTTAGGGTATACCACTTTAACAGTTCCGGTAAACGGGCAAACTAATATTGATATTAAACTACAGCCAAGCACCAACGAATTACAAGGTGTGGTGGTAGTAGGTTACGGCACACAACGCAAACTGGACGTTACCGGTTCAGTTGGTGTTGTAAAAGGTGATGATATTGCCAAACAAGCTTCAACCAATGCGGTAAGTTCGTTACAGGGAAAAGTTGCCGGTGTGCAAATAACCAACAGTGGTTCGCCGGGCTCATCGCCAGAGATACGCATTCGTGGTTTAGGGACTGTATATGGCAATGCCAACCCATTATATGTAGTAGATGGTGTATGGTTTGACGATATCAGCTTTTTAAACCCTAACGATATAGAAAATATTAGTATCCTTAAAGATGCTTCAAGCGAATCAATTTATGGTGTTAGGGCCGCTAACGGTGTTGTGTTAGTAACCACCAAAAAGGGTAAAGGTGCACCAAGCATTAGCTACAACGCATATGCTGGTTGGCAGCGAGTTACCAACCAGCCAAAACTGGCAAACGGTACCGAATACGCTACGCTTATTAACGAACTAAACGCAATACAGTTCCCAAGCGACCCGCCAACATTTGCTGATCCGGCTAAATTTGGCCAGGGTACAGATTGGTTAAACGTTGTTTTGCGCAATGCTTTTACCATGAAGCATGATGTAACCGTGAGTGGTAGTACCGAAAAATCAACTTATACCTTTTCTGCTGGATATTTAGAGCAGCAGGGAGTTGTTAAAGGCAATGATTACAGCCGTATAACCGCCCACTTACAACAGGATGTACAAGCAACAAAATTTTTAAAATTAGGATACAATGCAGTACTGCAAGGAAGTAAATCGCAGGATGCCGCCGGTGGGGTAATTTATAAGGCCTTTACCGCGGCGCCAATTGTGCCGGTATATTATAATGATGGTACCTACGGCGACCCGGGTGATTTTCCTATTGGTAATGCAACTAATAACCCGAAGGCACAAATAGATTACTTTAACCAGAAATCAAATAACTATCGCCTTACCGGTAATATGTTTGCTGATGTTAAATTTACCAACTATTTAACTTTCCATACCAGCTTTGGCGGCGAATTTGGCCAGGCGGAAGTATTAGGTTATAACCCGGTTTATAAAGCAAACTCCATACAATTTAATGAGATAAGCGATTTAAATGTCTCAAGGGCCGAAGTAAGAAACTGGATATGGGAGAATACTTTAACATTTGATAAAACATTTGGCAAGCACCACTTAACTGTACTGGCAGGGCAATCAGCTCAACGCTATAAATCGTACAACATAAGTGCTACTGCTCAAAATGTACCAAACACCAGCAATGGCGACCTTTATCTTGCTTTAGGTTCAAATGATGCAACCAACCCACGCTCGGTAACTGATGGTGGCGCACTTGCAACATACCAATCCTTTTTTAGCAGGGTAAACTATTCGTTTAACGACAGGTACTTGTTAAATGCATCTATCCGTGCAGATGGTTCATCAAAATTTTTAGGCAGCGAGCGCTGGGGCTATTTCCCATCGGTAGGTGCCGGCTGGGTTATCAGCAACGAAGATTTTATGAAAGACCAAACCATCTTTAACAATTTAAAGCTAAGAGGCAGCTGGGGTAAAATAGGTAACGCATCGGTTCCGGCAAACCTGTCTACCTTAACCGTTAACAACTCTGCTGGCTTTATAGCCGTATACAATGGCCAGTCTGCAACAGGCGCCAACATTACTGCAATTGTACCCCCTATTACTTATTGGGAGCGCGGTGTTGGTACTGATATTGGTTTAGAGATGGCGTTTCTAAACAACAGGTTAACTTTCGAGGCTGACTATTACCAAAAGAAAACGGAGCAAGCCATATTTGCCATACCTGTATTAGGTTCGTTAGGTACCGATGGTGGTACTATTATTGGCAACCAGGCAACGTTTGAAAACCACGGTTTTGAATTTGCAGCTTCATGGCGCGGTAAAATCGGATCTGATTTTTCTTATAATTTAAGCGGTAACTTCAGCATCAACAACAACAAGGTATTATCTACCATTACAGGTGCTAACCCAATTTATGGTGGCGGCGCTGCCGCAACCGGTGGCCAGTTAAGTACACGTACTATATTAGGCCAGCCAATTGGCGAGTTTTACGGTTTAGTGGTTGATGGTGTATTCCAAAATGCAGCAGAAATTGCTGCATCTAACCAAACTGATGCAAAACCCGGTGATTTTAGATTTAAGGATCTAAATGGTGATAAGGTTATTGATGCGAAAGACCGTACTGTAATAGGCAATCCAAACCCTAAATACCTGTATGGTTTTAGCACCAACTTTAACTATAAAGAGTTTGACCTTACTGTTGATTTGCAAGGTGTAGCCGGTGTTGATGTTTACAATGCCAATAAAGGTCTGCGTTATGGTTCAGAAAACTTTACAAAAGATTTTTATGACAACCGCTGGCATGGCGAAGGTACTTCAACTACCTACCCATCGGCCAATGTTGGTGGTGGTAACAACTACAAACCCAACTCATTCTTTGTTGAAAGCGGCGCATATTTCCGTATCCGCAATTTGCAGTTGGGCTATACGCTTCCATCGGCAGTGGCTTCAAAAGTATTCATGAAAAGGCTTAGAATATTTGCGAACGCGCAAAATGCATTCAACTCATTCAGCTATAAAGGCTTTAATCCCGAAGTTGGCGGTTCTCCAACAAACGCAGGAATTGATAACGGTGTTTACCCACTGTATGCTACCTACAATTTTGGTGTAAACGTTACATTTTAACAATTAAAAATATTAAGGTCATGTTTAATAAAAATATTAAAAACACACTTTTTGTTAGCACTTGTGCTGTGTTGGTGTTGATGCAGGGGTGCAAAAAAAGCTTCCTGGATGTACCACCACAGGCGCAGCAGCCAAGCGTAGAGTTTTTTAAAACTCAGGACGATGCTACTAAAGCCGTAAACTCGATATACGGAAATTTACGCGAATGGAAAGAAACCGCTTTTGCGCCTATGGCTGTTGAAAGCTTAGGATCTGACGAAACAGAGAAAGGCAGTACGCCAAGCGATGCCAGCTTTATGAACGGGTACGACAATTTTACCGTAACCGCAACCGATGGCCAGCTTCAGGATTTTTGGAACGGGCAATATCAAAGTATTAACCTTTGTAATCAGGTGCTGGATAATGTGCCTAACATTACAATGGACGAAAACTTAAAAAACCGTTATCTGGCCGAAGCTAAATTTGTACGCGCCTACAACTACTTTAGGTTAGTGCGCGCATTTGGCGATGTTGTATTACGCTTGCATATAGCTAAGGATGCTACCGAGTACAATTTGCCACGCACACCTAAAACCCAGGTATACGCAGCTATTGAAAAGGATTTAACAGAAGCAGCTGCAGTATTACCGCAAAGTTACAGTTCGGCAGATATTGGCCGTGCTACAAAGGGTGCTGCGCTTTCATTACATGCTAAAGTAGCTATGTATCAAAAGAAATGGGCTGATGTATTAACCTACACCAATCAGGTAATGGGTATGGGTTATAGCCTGTTTCCTGATTTTGAAAAACTATTTAGGATCGCTAACGAAAACAGCACCGAATCAATTTTCGAGATACAATGCCAAAGCCTTCCTGGTGGTGCAGCAACCAGCCAGTATTCACAGATACAAGGCGTTGCCGGCGAGCCTAATGGTGGCTGGGGCTTTAACGTACCAACCGATGCTTTAGTAAATGCTTTTGAACCCGGCGACCCGCGTAAAGATGCAACCATTATTTTTAGGGGCGAAACTACACCTGAGGGTGATGCCATATCGTTAATTGGCCCTAATCCCCGTTACAATCAAAAATCGTATGTGCCTTTTAATGTGCCTTTTGTACAAAACCAGGGCGAGGATCAAAATGTAAGGGTAATTCGTTATGCCGAGGTATTATTAATGAATGCTGAAGCTGCAAATGAAATGGGTAACGCACCACAAGCCCTGGCTTCTTTAGAAAAAGTACGTGCAAGGGCACGCGGTGGCAATAATGCCATACTGCCAAAAGTAACTACTACCGATCAATCTGCTTTGCGTACTGCAATATGGCACGAACGCCAGGTAGAGCTGGCGATGGAGTTTGACCGTTACTTTGATGTAATTCGTCAGGGGCGTGCTGCTCAAGTATTTGGCCCTAAAGGCTGGAAAGCCGGCAAAAACGAAGTTTGGCCGATTCCGCAAAACGAGATCGACCTGGCGGTTGGCGTATTAACTCAAAACCCTGGCTATTAATTATTAACGATCAATCATCATGAAAAAAATAAATATAAAATTGATAGCTGTCGCCGCATTTGGCTTAGGGCTGTCGGCATGCCAAAAAAACTTCGACCCTAAAAGTTATGCCCCTGCTTTAGATATTGGTGGATACACCAGCTCTAACGCTGTTGCAACATCAAACCTGGTGGCACATTGGTCCTTTGATGATAACCTACTTGATAGTATATCAAATACAGCAGGCACATCTACCGGCACCACTTTCAATGCCGGCATAAAAGGTAAATCGTTACAGGGGGCTTTAAAAGGCTACGTGCTGGCTACACCATCGCCGGCTGTTACCGGCCTAAAAAGCTTTACTGTTACCGAATGGGTAAATACCCCACCACCATCAACAGGTATTTTAGGCTTGTTCACACTTGCCAAAACTGATGCCTTTTGGGGCAACATTGAAGTTTTTGTTGAGAATGGAAGTACCAATGACAATGGAAAGTTAAGAATCCACATTTCTAATGGTGTTGATGATAAAACCTTTGCGGTTGATAATGTAGTTAATCTGTTTAACAAATGGGTTAATATAGGCATCTCTTACGATGCAGCATCTGCAAATGTAAAATTGTATGTTAACGGTTCGCGCATAGCTACAGGTACTGTAGATGGGCTTAGCGGACCATTGGCCTTTAATAACACTGGTAAAATTGTATTTGGTTGTGTGCAGTTTATGACTACGCCAAGCCAAACTACAGCTACAGGTGCTCAGGATTGGGCAAGCTATCTTGTTGGCCGCACAGATGAGGTGCGCATTTACAATAAAGCTTTGGCTGATGCCGAAGTAAACGCAGTTGTTAAACTTGAGGGCAGAGGAAAATAAACATTTGATTGAGTATAAGGTTGTTCGGTGTAAAGCCGGGCAGCCTTTTTTTATGAATTGATTTTACGGGTTGGCCGATATAAAAAAGTATGGATATGAGAGCGTTTAAGATGATTGCCGGGATATGCTTGTTTGGTTTGCTATACGCCTGTAAAGGCTCAGATCCTGCACCTACCCCAACTCCGCCGGTTCCACCACCGTCATCATTTAGTTTTGATGCCCTAAAGGTAAATGGTTTATACAATGGCTTTACTTACTACAACGTAAACAAAAAGCCGGTTATAAAAATATCATTTTCGGCGGCTATTAACCATGCATCGGTAAGCAGCGCGGTAAATGTAACCAATAAGGCCGGCAGTGCCGTTAGCTACACCACCAGCTACGAAAATAACGATAGCACCGTAGTAATAAAGCCAACGCTGGCTGCTATTACCAAATATACGGTAGCGGTTTCAACGGGGCTTAAATCATCCAAAAACACTACACTTGGATCTGAGGTTACCGTTAACCTGACAACAGGTATCGACTCGGCAAATAAATTCGCTGCTATTTCTGATAATCAACTGCTTGACCTGGTACAAAAACAAACCTTTAAGTATTTCTACGATTTTGGACACCCCGTAAGCGGCCTTGCCCGCGAGCGTAATACGTCGGGTGATATTGTAACCACCGGTGGATCTGGCTTTGGCATTATGGCTATGGTAGTAGGGGTCAATCGTGGCTTTATCAGCCGTGCCGAAGGTTTGGCACGTATGCAAAAAATAGTAGGCTTTTTAAAAACCAAGGCTGCTACTTTTCATGGTGCTTTTCCGCATTGGTTAAATGGCGCTACAGGCGCGGTGCAACCCTTTAGCGACCAGGACAATGGCGCCGACCTGATAGAAACCTCGTACCTGATGCAGGGCCTGTTAACTGCACGCCAGTATTTTAGCCAGTCTACCCCTGCCGAAACTGCTTTACGCACCGATATTAATACCCTTTGGCATAATGTAGAGTGGGGTTGGTTTAGGCAAGGCAACCAGAATGTTTTATACTGGCACTGGAGCCCTAACAACGGTTGGGCCATCAACATGAAAATAACCGGCTGGAACGAAGGCCTTATCGCTTACACGCTTGGGGCATCGTCGCCAACTCACAGTATCCCTAAAACGGTGTATGATAACGGCTGGGCACAAAATGGTGGTATAAAAAATGGCAAAACCTTTTATGGCGTTCAACTGCCTTTAGGCCCAGACCAAGGCGGGCCGCTGTTTTTTGCGCATTACTCTTTCCTGGGCATCAACCCTAATGGCTTAAAAGATGCCTACGCCAGTTATGATGTGCAAAACAAGGCGCATAGTTTAATTAATTATAACTATTGCGTGGCAAACCCTAAGGGCTATTATGGCTATAGTGCCAACTGCTGGGGCTTAACCGCAAGCGATATCGAAAACGGCTACACCGCAAGTTCGCCAACCAATGATGTTGGGGTAATTGCGCCAACGGCGGCTATATCATCCTTACCCTACACGCCAACACAATCTATGAATGCGCTGCGCTTTTTTTATTACAAGCTGGGCGATAAGATGTGGGGCAAGTATGGCTTTTACGATGCATTTAATTTAAATGATACCTGGTTTGCCAACTCGTACCTGGCTATAGACCAGGGCCCGATAATTGTAATGATAGAAAATTACAGGAGCGGCTTATTATGGAAATTATTTATGAGTTGCCCCGAGGTAAAAACCGGCATGAAGGGCTTGGGCTTTACATCGCCAAACTTATAAAACAAAGGGTCTGCCATAATGCGCAGCACCTTAACAAACTAATTTAAACTAATAAACATGAAGAAGATATTACTTTTTGCCTTTATGGTAATAACATCTGCTTACTGTATGGCACAAAAGCCCGCTATGGCAAAAGAAGATGGCATTAAACCGGTAGGTATTATAAAAAACTTAAGCGATAGCGCACTTTTAGACGTGGTACAGCGCCAAACCTTCCGTTACTTTTGGGATTTTGGACACCCGGTTAGCGGCATGGCCCGCGAACGCAGCAACAGATCGTTTGATTATGGCGACGAGGTAGTTACCACAGGTGGTACCGGCTTTGGTATTATGGCCATGATAGCTGCCGATCACCGTAAATTCATCAGCCACGAGCAATCTGCTGATCGCATGCTGAAGATAGTTGATTTTTTATACAAGGCCGATGCTTATCATGGTGTTTTCCCGCACTGGCTTAACGGCGAAACCGGTAAAACCATACGCTTTGGCCGTAAGGATGATGGCGGCGACCTGGTTGAGACCTCGTACCTGTTTCAGGGCCTTTTATGCGCACGCCAGTACTATACTGCCAACACCCCAAAAGAACGCCGCATACGCGATGTAATAGGCTGGATGTGGGGCGAAGTAGAGTGGGACTGGTATACCCGCGAGGGGCGCGATAACCTTTACTGGCACTGGAGCCCTAACAATGGATGGGCCATGAACTTTGCAATTCGCGGGTTTAACGAGTGTTTGATAACCTACATCCTTGCCGAGAGCGCCGAAAGGTATCCCGTTGGCGAAAATGTATACAGAAACGGCTGGGCACAAAGCGATTTCTTTAAAAACGGCAACACATACTATGGCCACAAATTACCGCTGGGCTTTCCGTACGGTGGGCCGCTGTTCTTTTCACAGTATTCATTTTTAGGTTTAAACCCTAAAGGGTTAAAGGATCGCTATGCAGATTACTGGGAACAAAACTTAAACCATACCCTCATCAATCACGATTACTGTGTAGATAACCCTAAGAAGTACAAAGGCTATGGCGAAAACAGCTGGGGCCTTACCGCCAGCGACAACTACGAAGGGTATAATGCGCACTCGCCTGATAATGACCTGGGGGTAATTACACCTACAGCGGCATTATCCGCATTCCCGTACACGCCGGAGTATTCTATGAAAGCGCTACGCCATTTTTACTATGACCTTGGTGATAAAATATGGGGCGAATATGGCTTTACAGATGCCTTTAGCGAATCGCATAACTGGTACGCCAAATCGTACCTGGCTATTGACCAGGGGCCTATAGTAGTAATGATAGAAAACTACCGCAGCGGCCTGCTTTGGAACTTATTTATGAGCTGCCCCGAAATACAACGCGGCCTAAAAAAGCTTGATTTTCAGAGCCCGGCTATTGCCAGAAACTAATTGCCTAAAAAATAATTTAAAATAGGTTGAATTAATTTTCGTTATTGTTACGTTTACAAATAACATCAACCGAAATAACTTATTTTAATGACACTTAAAAAATTAACCATAATAGGGATGCTGGGTATGTTATACCTGGCATTTCCTTTTTTAGCCCGGGCGCAGGATAATTCTGCATTTGACAGGGGTACCTTTATTAGTAAAAAAGACACGCTGCCCTACCGCATACTCTTCCCGCAAAGGTTTGATCCTACCAAAAAATACGCGGTTATATTTGTACTTCACGGCGCCGGCGAGCGTGGTAACGACAACGTCGCCCAGCTTAAATATGGCCCAAAATTGTTTTTAAACGATACTATTCGCGATAAATACCCTGCCATTGTAGTGGTGCCGCAATGCCCGGCCAATAGCTTTTGGTCTAACGTAAAGATTGACACCTCGGGCGCTAAATTGAAGTTCATTTTCCAGGAGGGCGGTGACCCTACACGGGCCATGATAGCTCTGATGGGCCTTGTGAATCAGATACTTGACAAGCCTTATGTAAACAAAAAACAAGCTTATGTGGGCGGCCTTTCTATGGGTGGCATGGGTACATTTGAGATCATCAGAAGGATGCCTAATACCTTTGCAGCGGCCTTTGCCATATGTGGTGGTGATAACACCAATAATGCCGTAAAATACGCTAAAAAGACCCCTTTGTGGATATTTCACGGGGCTAAGGATAGCGTAGTGCCGTTCGATCATTCGCAGGTGATGGTTACCGCTATTAAGGATGCCGGTGGCGACCCCAAGTTCACCGTATACCCTAACGACGACCATAACAGCTGGGATGACGCCTTTGCCGAGCCGCAGTTTATGCCCTGGTTGTTTGCCCACAGCAAAACCAAATAAATAACAAACGAGGCTATCCCTAAAATATAGCCTCGTTTGTTTTAATCAGCATTTTACATTCCATACCCTTACTCAGGGCATTTCACTTTTTTCGCTGCCATGCGCAAAATTTTCTCTTTTTTTCGTTTTAATTCGTTTGGGGTGGTTTACTAATATAACATTATCAGTCACAAATACAAGCATTTAAGAAAGAAAAGTTTGCGCGGGCGCTAAATTATCTTTCGCTCGTAGGCATATTTTAGCAGGCCCACCACCGATTGGGTATTGGTTTTGCGCAGGATATTTTTGCGGTGGGTTTCAACGGTGCGCTCGCTGATAAAAAGGATGTCGGCAATTTGCTTGTTGCCAAAATCCTGCTCTATCATCCTGATGATCTCTATCTCCCTATCGGTTAACCGCGATTCCTCCTGGTTGCGTTTAAAGGATTTCATGAGCTGCAGTGTAATGTCCTGCCCAAAGTAGTTCTGACCGTCGGCTACCTTGTTCAACGCCTCTATCAGCTCTTGCTTGCCGGTATTTTTTAATATGTAGCCTGCAATACCTGCATCTATCATTTCGGCTACTACCTGGCTTTCGCTAAACATGGATAGGGCAATCACCTTAATATGGGGATATTTCTTTTTCACAATGCGGGTAAGCTCGATGCCGCTCATTTCGGGCATGCTAACATCGGTGAGCAATATATCGGGGCTAACATGCTCCAGCTTGTCTAAAGCCTGTAAAGCGCCATTGCTTTCGCCAACTATTTCAAACCCGTCAATCGTGTTGATGATCAGCTTAAGGCCGTCGATAACCATTTGGTGGTCATCAACAATAAAAATACTTTTAAAAGTATCCATAGTTTAGTTTAGGGGTATTAATATAGCCACCAGCGTACCTTTGCCCGGCGATGATGAAATATCGACAGTTCCTTTCAAATATTCAACACGGGTGATCATATTTTTTAAGCCGATGCCTTCAAATTTCTTTTCGGCATAATGGTCAAAGCCTTTTCCGTTATCCTCGATAGTGACAGATATTTCGTCGTCCTCCATTATCAGCTGCACATCTAATTGCGACGCTCCGGCGTGTTTAATTACATTATTTACTGTTTCTTGTATCACCCGGTAAAGCACTATCTCGGTATTGTTGTTGATGCGCTCGTCCCAGCCCGATGTTTCAAAAACTATTTTCAGCTTTTGCGATTCCAATTTATTCAAAAAATCGCGTAATGCAGCAACCAAGCCGGCTTTAAGTAACACGCCCGGCATCATTTGATGGGCAATGGCCCGCACTTCGTTACAGCCTTCATCAACTATAGCCATGGTATTTACGGCCAACAGGTGGTTATCGGGCTGGTTGGTTTTTATGCGTTCCATCAGCGTGTCCAGGTTCATGCGGGTGGTTGATAGCAACTGCCCCACCCCGTCCTGCAAATCGGCGGCAATGCGCCTGCGCTCGTTCTCTTCGGCGGCAATAATGCGCTTGGTTACAATTTCCTGCTGTAAAATAATTTCGGCCTGCAGCAGGGTTTGTTTTTTAAGGCTGTAAAACCTGTAGTATAAATAGCCCAGGGCTATAAACATAATTACCGCGCTTAAAATAATGTTAAGGTTGGCAGATAGTTGCTCGAAGTTAAGCATAAGGGGCTTTATGCCCGAACCGGGGATAACGTAGCTGTCGCGCATATCATACAGATATTGACCAAGCAAATTGCTGCAGGTAACACCTAAGGTTATTAATATGGCTGTTACAATTCTTAACATTTTATACACCCATATTTAATAAATACAGGTGCATAAATTTAAGCTGCCGCAGCTTTTTGGCATATACCGTAAAACACGTATTTACAGCTGCGTATTTGCACTTATTAAATAAAGCCGTTTACAGCTTATAGCACTTCATCGGTACTGCCGCCGGCCTTATCGCTATTGGTAATATCCTTATCCGCGTTCAGATCAAAGGATGGATCGGATGGTGTAAGGGCTTCTTCTATACCATCCATATCGGCAACCACATCATCCTGGTTCACTACTTTTTCTGCCTCATCGCTATTGGTTATCACTTCCTTTTCGGTGGTATTAACTTTTGGGTCGCCGGGCGGGTTTGGCGCCGGGGTATTGTTTGGGTTCGCACTCATCATCTTCTGTTTTATTAGATAACAGTTGCTTTTAGGGGTTGTTTGAGGGAGGGGTAATATTGAATGATGAATTTTGAATGTAGAATATCGAAGTATATCATAATGCATCCCTCACATTCTCCCGCATATCCGCAGTGCGCACTCCAGTCATCTGCGGCACAAAAGCTTAAATTTCATTTTATATAATTCAATATAGATCAATAGTTTATAAGTTTGGGAATAGCAACACCCTTTTATTTCAATTGAACACCTACACATTACATATCAACGGCTACGATATAGCTTTTTTTGGGGCGATATTTATCAGCATCACACTTATGCTGCTTTTATGGTTCACAACAAAGGCAAACCGCTTTTTGGCAATGGCATTGGCTGTTGCTGTTTTGTGGATGGCCCGGTTGGTGGCCATTGATATTGGCCTTACCGCCTACCTGCCTTATTGGAGCAGGCTACCGCTGCAGTTTGCGCTTGCGCTTGGCCCTTTCATTTACTTTTATGTAGTTAAAATAACCCGGCCCAATTTTCAGTTTAAGTATAAACACCTGCTGCATTTTAGCCCCCTAATGCTCGAGTTAGGTGCACACGCATTAAAAGTTGGTGATAGTATAAAAACCGGCTTAACTACTTATCAAACACCCGCGTTTGAGCAACTGAGCACTATAGTGCATTTAACAGCCTTTGTTTCTGTTGCTCTTTATATTTACCTGTCTCATGGCCAGATATTACACTTTTACCGGCAGCAAAAATTTAACAGCGGCGATAGATACCGCAATAAGCTGCGGTGGCTGCATCGCTTACTAATAGCGTTTGGCCTGTTATGGCTGTTGTGGTTACCCTTAACCCTGGCAAATAGTTTTTATTATCATTACCCGCAGGTTTACAACCCTTTGTACCTGCTTTTAATGTTAATGATGATATGGATGGCGGCAAGGGCCTTTTTAGGGCCGCAAATAAGCATGCCGCCAGCCGGCGCGACTGTTTTAAAACCATTGCTCCCTGCCGAACTGAAGCAAAAAGGCATTTGGCTAAAAAGAACTATGCAAACCGGCGGCTATTACCAGGACCCGGAATTAAGCCTAAGCTCGCTTGCAGAAAAGTTGGAGATGAGCCCGCACGAGTTATCGCGTATCATTAACACGGTACTCAAAAAAAGCTTTAACGATTTTGTTAACGAATACAGGGTAGCAGGCGTGGTGCAAAAAATGCAGGACCCTGCTTATAACCATATTACCCTGCTGGGTATTGCGTTCGAGTCGGGCTTTAATTCAAAAACCACCTTTAACCGTACTTTTAAGCAAATTACCGGCAAAAGCCCTGCTGAGTATAAAGATCATCTTAAAAAAGAAAGCCCATATTATAATTTGGGGCGTACTACCCGTTTTGCGGCGGTAAATTCGATGCATGATACCACGGTTAAATGGTCTCATAAACAATTAAACCGCAACTTTATGTTTAAAAATTATTTTAAGATTGCCTGGCGCAACCTTACACGCAATAAAAGTTATGCCGCTATTAATGTAACCGGCCTGGCCGTTGGTATTGCCGTTTGTATGGTTATATTTATCATTATACAATACCAAACAAGCTTTGATAGTTTCCATCCCAAAAAAGACCGGGTTTACAGGGTATTGACCGAGTACCATCATGCCGAATCGTCAGAAATATCCTACGCTAAAAATGTGCCTTTTCAAATGCCCACGGCATTACCCGTGGCTTTCCCGCAATTAGAGCAGGTAGCCCCGGTGTATGCCAGCCATAACGACGAGCTACAGGTAATAGATGCTAACGGAACACCCCTAAAAAATTTTAAAGAGCGCAACGGTGTGTTTTACACAACGCCTTCGTTCTTTAACATGTTTAATTTCCCGCTGCTGGAGGGCTCGTACGCCTCGCTAAAAGACCCCAACAATGTATTACTTACGAAAGAGATAGCGGAAACCTATTTTGGTGATTGGAAAGCAGCAATGGGTAAAACCATTAAAATAACAGGCTACTACAATATTGGCGCGGGGTTGTTTCAGTTTCCGGCAACAGCACTCACGGTTTCGGGCATCCTGGCAACTATACCCGCTAATTCCGACTTTCAGCTAAAATTGGTTGTTGCCTATGGTACCGATTTTACCGGCGATAAACAATATGGCTTTCAACAACCTATTGTAAATGCATTGGCACCCGATTTCGGTTGTTATGTTTTGTTGCCCCCTAATGTTACCGCCGCCGGTTTTAATGAACAATTAAGCGCGTATGCCAAAAAAACACGGGCTGCCGACAATAAGGACAGTTACATTATACAACCCATAAGCGATGTACATTACGATGCGGAGGCGGGCAATTACAGCAAAAAAACCATCAGTCACCAGCTTATTAATGTGTTATGGCTCATCGGGGCATTTATACTGTTAATTGCCTGTGTAAACTTTATCAACCTATCTACCGCGCAGGCGGTTAACCGGGCGAAAGAGGTTGGTGTAAGAAAAGTGTTGGGCAGCAATAAAGCGCAGTTGCAGATACAGTTTATTATCGAAACGTTTTTGATAGTTACGTTTGCCGTTATACTTGCCTCCGGTATTTCGCTGCTTGTATTGCCTTCTGTAAATAAGCTTTTAGAGGTTTCGCTCTCCTTCAACATACTCAATAACCCTGCAATTATTCCGTTTCTTTTAATCGTAACAATTGTTGTAACGGCATTGGCCGGTTTTTATCCGGCCATGGTTTTATCCGGCTTTAACCCCATTAATGCTTTAAAAAATAAGCTTAGCACCAATACACCCAATGGGTTTTCGTTACGCAGGGGGTTGGTTACTTTTCAATTCATCATTGCACAGGTATTGATCATCGGTACACTCATCATTGTACAGCAGATGAACTTTTTTATACATCAGCCACTGGGTTTTGATAAAGATGCGATAGTAAATGTTTCGTACCGGCCCGGTAGTGGAGGCGAATATTTAAAGCAACAGTTATTGCAGATAAATGGTGTTAAGGCGACAAGTTTTAGTTCGAACAGCCCGGTTGAGGATGATAATAATATGTTTACCACCCTTAAATTTGACAATGCCATAAAAGACGCCGACTTTAAGGCCATAACCAAATTTGCTGATGAAGATTATGTGCCTACTTATAAACTAAAATTGGTAGCGGGGAGAAACTTGCAACCCTCCGGCTGGACAAGGGAGTTTTTAGTAAATGAAGCTTTTGTAAAAAGCTTAGGGCTTAAAAAACCGGAAGACATATTAAATAAAGAAGTGAACATAATGGGCGGCCTGATAAAATGCCCGGTTGTTGGCGTGGTTAAAGATTTTAATAACCGCTCGTTCCGTAACGATCTGGCGCCCTTACTTATTGCTACCAACAACACCATGTATCGCCAGGTGTCTATAAAGCTTTCGACCACAAACATCGCTTCTACCATGGGTGCCATCGAAAAAATATGGAAGCGTACATTCCCCGATTATGTATACGAATACCAGTTTTTAGATGATAAAATTGCCAGCTTTTATAAACAGGAAAACCAATTAGCCGCTTTATATAAAATATTCGCTGCTATTGCCATATTTCTAAGTTGCCTGGGTTTATATGGCTTAGCATCGTTTATGGCCGTGCAGCGTATAAAAGAAGTGGGCATACGCAAAGTATTGGGCGCTACTGCGGGCAGTATTGTATACCTGTTTTCGAAAGAATTTGTAATGCTTATTGCCATTGCTTTTGCCGTTGCCACGCCCATTGCCTGGTATTGCATGCACCAATGGCTGCAATATTATGTTTATCGCATCAGTATTAGCTGGTGGCTGTTTGTAATGGGCGGCCTGGCTGCTGTTATCATTGCATTAACCACTATCAGTTTCCAGGCTATAAGGTCGGCAAGGGCCAACCCGGTAAAGAGCTTGCGGAGCGAATAGACTCCAGCCGGAGGATAATATCGAATTATGAATTTTGAATGTAGAATATCGAAGTAAATCAGCCAGTCAAATACAAAACCTTTACTTCATAATTCAATATTGGACATTCGATATTAAAAATTAAAAGCTTAAGCTGTTTAGCCAAAGATCTCCTAAGGGGTTCTACTTCAAAAAGTGCTCAAAGGTATCGCTACGTATGCCCAGGCGCAGGGTCTCCAGGGGGATGATATCTGCCGGGGCTATGTTGCCTAAACTTACATTAGCGCCTATCAGTTTAATAAACCATACCTGCTGTGCTTTTTGCGGGGCTTCCCAAATAATGGTTTCTTCGGGTATTTGGGTCAGAATCTCATCAACCAGGCCCTGGCGCACCTCGCCCGAGTCGCGGTAGATGCCCACGTTGCCACTTTCGCGAGCTTCGGCTATTACCTTCCACGCGCCGGCTTCAATCTCGGCCAGCATCAGCTTTATCCACTTATAGGGGGCAAATATCTTTTGTATATCCTTTGAGCCAACTTCCGATATTACTGTTACCTGTTTGCTCAGCTTACGGATGTATTCGCATTTTTCATCATGCTCTATGGTGATAGATCCATCAGATACTTCGGCGTATTCCAGTTGATATTTATCCAGCAGTCGGCAATAATCATCAAACTGTCCCCTAACTATCATCGCTTCAAACAGGGTGCCGCCAAAGTAAACCGGCAGGCCGGCATCCTTGTAAAGCTTTAGCTTAGCATCCAAATTAGGGCTAACAAATGATGTTGCCCAGCCAAGCTTTACCAGGTCGGTGTATTGGCTGCCCATTTCAATAAAATCTTCCGCTTGCCGCAAGCTTAAGCCTTTATCCATTACCATGGTTAGGCCGCTGTTACGGGGCTTTGCTGTACGCTCCGGAAGATCATTTATATGATAATTCATCTATATCGCTTATCTGTAATAACGCGGCAAATTTTCAAAAAAAAAGCCAATACTAAAAATAGTCTGGCTTTTAATATGGTTATTATACTGTTACCGTTCCGTCAAGTAAACGATAATAGCAGCGGTTTATTTCAGGTTTATTGCCGATAACGATAGCTTATATGCCTGTTACTGTTGTTTATTTTGTGTAACGGTTTATAATATCCACTATCACTTTGTTTTTTTGCAATTGTGGCAGGTAGTCAAACAAAATGTAATGCTTTTCCGGGTCCGATGCCAGGGCCATCTCTAAAAAGTTAAGCGCCTCGCTGTACTCGCCTTTGGCAAATAAATATGCCACCATGCGGTAATAAAGCTCGGCCGCGTCGGGGTTGTTTTTTATCGCTGATGACATGACCTCGATAGCATCGGCCAGGCGTTGCTGCTCGTACAATATCGACGAATAGTCCAGCCATGCATCCACATCAATGGGGTTAAGCTCAACCACTTTTTCGTAAGCATGCTCGGCCTCCGGCAGGTGGCCCAGTTTGTATTCGGCATCGGCAATGGCAAACCAGTAGTCGGCATTGGCAATATCAAGGTCTAAAGCCTTTTTGTAAAAGTGCAGGGCCTCAAAGTAGCGTTCTTCAAAATCAAGCGTTACACCAATACCAAACCAGGCATCAGCCAGCTTAGGGTCCATCTTAACCGATTTTTTGTAGAATGAACGCGCCTCGTCCATTTGCTCCAGTTTTTCGTAGCACTCGCCTATCGCGCAATAGGTATCGGCGTTGGGCTGTTCGTACTCAAAAGTTTGACGGTAAACGTCTATGGCTTCGGCATATTTTTCTAAGTTAACCAGGGCGTTACCCTTGTTAAAGTAAGCCGATGCAAAGCTGTCCTTTATCAATATAGCGTAGTCGTAAGAATCAATAGCTTTTTCAAACAGGCTTAATTTGGTGTAGGCGTTACCTAAGTTATACCATGCGGCATAGCTGTAGGGCTCGTTATTAATATACTGCTGATAAAACTGAACGCTTTCTTCCTGATTGTCTAACACATCGTAACAAAATGCAAGTTCGTACAGGGCATCCTGGTTTTCCATGTTTTGCTTAAGGCATAGCTTAAGGTAGGTTATAGCGGTATCGTAATCGCCCATGTTTTGATAAACGTAGGCAATGTGCAATAGTATCTCGTCGGTCTCTTCGGCAAGCTCCAATGCTTTCTCATAGTTCTCTAAAGCCTCGGCGTTACGCTCCATACTTTCGTACAGGTTACCGCGAATGATGTATATATCGGCATCTGATGCTTCCAGCATAGCAGCCTTATCTAGCGCGGCAAAGGCCTCGGTGGCGCGGTTGGTAACCACTAATAACTGGGCTTGCTTTATTAAGAATACGGCAGCAAAAGGGTGCTGGTTACGGGCATATTCTGATACCTGCAGCGCCTTGGCCGGGTCATTCTTTTCGATGTAATAGTCTATGATGTTCTCAAACGCCTGCGCATCAAAAAAGTACTGATCATGATTGCGTATCATTTCTTCGTACCGTTCTACCGAAAACTTTGGATCTTCGGTAAAACCAAATTCAAATTCTTCTTCCATTCAAGTTTATTTGCAGAACACCTCATTTCCCCTACGGATGGTTAATCCGCAAGGCTTAACTTGTGTTCAAGTTACAATTAGTACATTCTTAATAGCAAATTAGTTTTCAACATACACACATTGTTAACACCGGTTAGTGCAAGTACTTGATAATAAATATGAAGCAATTTAACCGGCAATAGAGGAGTTGATATTATTTGCCCTAAAGATTTTTACCTTTGACAAAAGTAACAATTATGAGCTTAGTAATTTCTGATATTCTTGATCATTTACATATAAACGACATTAACCACGCTTTTAGTACAGGCAGCAACTGGGGCAGCAGCCCCAATGCGCAGGCTAAAGACATCCTGTCGCCGGTTGATGGCAAAAAAATAGCGTCAGTTAATTTTGCTACCGCCGATGAATATGACGCTGTAGTACAAACCGCCGCAAAGGCCTTTAAAACCTGGCGCACCATACCTGCACCTAAACGAGGCGAGATCGTTCGCCAAATAGGCGACTCGCTGCGCGCTAATAAAAAGCAGCTGGGCACCCTCGTATCGTACGAGATGGGCAAAAGCCTGCAGGAAGGCTACGGCGAGGTACAGGAAATGATAGATATTTGCGATTTTGCCGTGGGCCTAAGCCGCCAGTTGTATGGCTTAACCATGCACAGCGAGCGCCCCGAGCACCGCATGTATGAACAATACCATCCGCTGGGTATTGTGGGTATAATATCGGCCTTTAACTTCCCGGTGGCAGTGTGGAGTTGGAATGCCATGCTGGCCTGGGTATGCGGCGATGTATGCATCTGGAAACCGTCCGAAAAAACGCCGTTAACAGCCATTGCCTGCCAGCACATAGCACAAGAAGTTTTTAAACGCAACAATATTGATGAAGGCGTAAGCTGCCTGGTAATAGGCGACCGCCACATTGGCGAATTAATGAGCAACGATACCCGCGTGCCGCTGGTATCGGCCACCGGCTCCACCCGTATGGGTAAGGCGGTTAGTGCCGCGGTTGGTGCACGCTTAGGTAAAAGCCTGTTAGAACTGGGCGGCAACAATGCCATTATTATTACCGAAAATGCCGATCTGGATATGTCGCTTATTGGCGCGGTGTTTGGCGCGGTAGGTACAGCAGGGCAACGTTGCACCAGTACACGCAGGCTAATTATCCACGCCAGCGTTTACGAGGCCTTTAAGCAAAAGCTAGTTAACGCCTACAAGCAAATAAAAATTGGCAACCCGCTTGACGAAAACAACCACATGGGCCCGCTGATTGATACCGACGCCGTGAACGCCTACCTTGATTCGATAGAGAAATGTAAAGCCGAAGGCGGCAGCTTTGTGGTAGAGGGCGGCCAGTTAATCGGCGATGCCTATGCATCGGGCTGTTACGTTAGGCCTTGTATTGCCGAGGTGCAAAACCACTACCAAATTGTACAGCACGAAACCTTTGCCCCTATTTTATACCTTATCAAATACAATACCATCGAAGAAGCCATCGACCTGCAAAACGGGGTGCCGCAGGGCTTATCATCGGCCATCATGACCGGTAATTTGCGCGAGGCAGAAACATTCCTTTCGTATGCGGGTTCTGATTGTGGTATTGCCAATGTAAACATCGGTACATCTGGTGCCGAAATTGGCGGGGCATTTGGCGGCGAAAAAGAGACCGGCGGTGGCCGCGAATCGGGCTCAGACGCATGGAAAGTTTACATGAGGCGCCAAACCAATACTATAAACTATTCAAAAACGTTGCCTTTAGCGCAGGGCATAAAATTCGACCTGTAGTTATTATTTTTTAGAAAATTTATTTTATGCATAAAATCTGCAAATTTTTAGCCGGGGCCATATTGTGCGGTACGGTGCTTACTACTTTTAACGGCTATTCCCAAACGGCACCAAAGCCGGCTGCCGAACTGCCAAAAAACTGGCACCTGATGGACCTTAAAACCGATGGTTACTTCGGCATCAGCTTAAACCAGGCCTATCAATTGGTTAAGGGCAAAAAAAGCAAAACAGTTGTTATAGCTACCATAGATAGCGGTATTGATACCGCCCAGGCCGACCTGAAACCTGTTTTATGGGTAAACACCAAAGAGATACCCGGCAACGGTATAGACGATGATAAAAATGGCTATGTTGATGATGTACACGGCTGGAACTTTTTAGGCGGGCCGGGCGGTAAATGCGATTTTACTGAAACTACCGAGGAAGTGCGCGAATATAACAGGCTAAAAGATAAATACCTTACCGGTAACGCCGCAGGTGCCGACCCTAAAGAAATGGAGTACTGGGTTAAGGTACGCACCCAGCACGATGCTACCCTGGCTAAATCAAAAGAAGAAATACAGCAACTGCAACCCATAATGAATGCCTTAATGGCAACCAGCGGTTATGTTAAAAGGGCCTTGAACTTAAAATCAGACGGCTCATTTAAAAAGGCCGACCTGGCTAAAATTACCGCTGCAAGCGATACAGTAAAACAAAGCAAAGCGGTGTGGGAATCGGTTTTTGACCAGGAAGGCGGCAACGAAACCAATGCCAAAATCATAAACGACCTGAGCGAGTACCTGGCCAAGTTAAACAACGATGTTAACCCCGACCTGGATGCCCGTAAACGTATTGTTGGTGACGACCCTAATGTAAACGACGGCAAACCCTATGGCAGCAACCTATTAAAATTTGCCGATGCCGAGCACGGTACCGGTGTAGCCGGCCTTATTGGCGCGGTACGTGGCAACAAATATGGTATTGATGGCGTAGCAGATAATGTGCGCATCATGAGTATTAAGGCCGTACCAAACGGCGACGAGTACGATAAGGATATTGCCAACGCCATTCACTACGCGGTAGATAATGGTGCCAAGATCATAAACATGAGCTTTGGTAAAAAAATATCGCCGCATAAGGCCTGGGTTGACGAGGCCTTTAAATATGCAGCCGCTAAAGATGTATTGCTGGTACAGGCATCAGGTAATGATAACCAGGACATGGATGCCAAGCCCGAGTTCCCGAACGATATGTTTGCCGATGGATCGGTGATGGATGCGGATAATGTGATAAGCGTTGGCGCATCGGGCGATAAGCCAAACGAAGAACTGGCCGGATCGTTCAGCAACTACGGTAAAAAAAATGTAGATGTATTTGCACCGGGTGTTAAGGTTACATCGATTAACATGGATGCCGAATTTAACACTGCCGACGGCACCAGCTTTGCATCGCCAATTACAGCCGGTATTGCCGCTTTGGTATTGGAGTATTACCCAAACCTGAGCGCAAAGCAATTAAAACAGGTGATACTGGACTCGGCAACGCCGCTACCGGGCACCATGGTGCTAAAACCCGGCACTAAAGAAAAGGTGGCTTTTACAAGCCTGTCAAAAACAGGCGGGATCGTTAACGCCTACAAAGCATTATTAATAGCCTCAAAGCTAAAAGGCGAAAGAGCCATCTAGTACCTTAAAGGGCGCTATTTATCAAAAACCGGGTATCATCTGCCCGGTTTTTTTTGTGCAACGAAATATCAATGGTTTTATTATCTTTAAAGGCACATAAGCCGCCCCTGCTTATTGATTTATTTTAACAGTAGTTAACTGCAATTATTACTCGTTTATAAAGCCCTAATTATGAAACTATTAAAAACCTTACTGCTTATAATGTTGCTAAGCAGTGCTTCCACTTTATTCGCCCAAACACCCGGAGCACCGTTTAACTGGGCGGTACACTTTGCTGGCACAGGCGCTGGCGCATTTGCAACAGATGGGCCAGACAACGAAAACTCACAAAGCCCAACCAGGCAAACTTCCGGGGAAACCCGGGTAACATCTTCTGTAAGTGACAACGATAACAATACTTACGTATTGCTTGAATTATGGGGGTCAGTTAAACTAGGTACAACTACTTACACAGCACCCAATGCAGCACACCACTCGGTGCCCATATTGATAAAATATAACAAAACCGGCACCTTTTTATGGGCACGGCCCCTTTACACCGCAGGCCGCAAAATGCTTCAGCGGGTAAAACTTACGCTTGATGCATCAAAAAATCCGGTTGTGGCCGGCACATATACCAACACAGATGCAGATGGGCCCGACATTACCCTAGGCAGTAAAACCATAACGGATTTAAGAGGTATTGTGGCTATCAAATTTAATGGCAATGGCTCGTGTTTGTATATAAAAACACTCGACCTTACCAAAACCAAGCCGCTGTACGTTAAGATGCTAGATGCCGATGCTGCTAACAATATATACATGGCCACTAGCCAGGATGCCCCATCTGAACAGGGAGCAATTGATCATACTGAACCTTTTTCGGACCAGCCCGGCGCAGTAAGAAAAATGAATGTCTCGTTGGGTTTAGTTTGGGAAAAAGGCTTAAGCAAAGCCGTGGATGTATTAGGCGGCAGCGTTAATGCTTCGGGCACTATGCTTATCGGCTTCAAATTAAGTTATCATAAAGACTTTGATACCGTAAATTATATTATCGATAAAAAAGCATACTCGTGGCGGATGGAGCAAGAAGCTTTGTTGTATAATTTTAATGCTGCCGGTAAAGCAAATTTCACCACTATTTTTAAGAATAGTGAACTACCCGCGCCTTTGATAGACAATGCCGGCAACGGATATTTTATACAAGCAAATGCCTATGAGGAACAAATTGGTAAAAACCCATATGGCGTTGACGTGGACTTCAGGCTTGGAAAATCTCCAATCATAAAAATTGGAGCTAACGGCAGCCTTATTAGTAGTAAATACATTAATATTAACCTTACCCGAAATGCCCTGCTTACTGTTAATAAGGTTAATGGCGAAGTGTACCTGGCTACTGACTTTACCGACAAATATTTTTACGACTCGCAAAAGACCGGGGCATTAGTACACGGCGATTTTACGTTTTTTGCCGAAGATCACCTGCATTATATTGCTATGCTGAAATATAGCACCAACCTTACCGAAGCTGGGGGTCTTATATGCATTAAAAATGCCGCGGCTGTGGCTGTACCGTCATTATCGATTACCCCTACAGGCAACCTGGTACTGGCAGGTTTGGCAGGCCCTACTCCGCGGGATAGCCCGGAATCGGGCCCGGCAGAGCCAATAACAATAGGCAACGCAACTTATAAGAGCGCTAATGAGTATGATGGCTTTTTGTTGTCTATTGATCCTAAAGGATTTGGCTTTACACCCACAACAACGTGGACAGGGAAAAGTGGCCAAAGTTGGGCCGTTGGCAGCAACTGGAACAATGGCGTACCTACGGTATTAAGCCATGCTATTATACCCGCAGGCTTAACTAACTACCCTAAAATTTATCCAGCAGTGTTTTATGCAGGCATCCTTGAAATAGCTAACAAGGCAACCTTAACACTGCCGCAAACCGTGCAGGTAAAAGGTATCATCCGCAACAACGGCGAGCTTACATACCTAACGGAAGGTGCTTTTTATTCAGATGTTGATATTGAAGGCAGCGGAGTAACCAACATAAACAGCAAAAATGAGCTTAACTGGGATGCAACTGCTATAATAAGGCAAAAACTGGTATTAAATAATATTGCACGCATAACTTTAAGTTCGGCCATGACCGCTAACGAGATTCAAATGAATGGCGGCTCGATATTTACCGATCCTGATAAAGTGGACAATGCATCGGTAATTGTGTTAAGTGATTCGCCAGATGCGCTGAGCGGTTACAGCGCCGCACGTTTTATAAGCTCAACTATAACACGCGCGGTGGGTAATGAGGGAGCCTATACTTTCCCGGTTAAAAACGATATTTACGCGCCGCTTACATTAAATTTTGCGGGCAATACCACAACCACTTCCATTACTTTAAAAATGGTGCCTCCGCCAAGTACACCCCAGTTTGGCAATACAAAAATAAATGGTGTAGCTGTAAAATCTAACCTTTACTACTACAATTGGCAGGTTGAGCCTAATACCTACCAAAACGAAACCGGTACATTGGATGCCAAATTGGAAGTACCATTTTATCCGGGCATGCCGGCAACAAATCACATAGGATTTATACATAGCAACTACAATTATTCCTACACAGGTGCCGCCAACTGGCAGCAACCGCAGGTGGTTACCACCGGCAGTACCAAAACAGTAGTGGCAAAAATGAACGGGACCAATATACTTGCGCTAAGAATATTTTCATTAGCCGTTACCGATGCTGCCATTCCTGATCTTACTGCTTCTATCAGTTCGTTCTCGCCTGCATCCGGCGCAAAAGGTACCAGCGTAACTATAAAAGGCAGCAACTTTACCGGCACTACCGCGGTTAGTTTTGGGGGCACGGCTGCCTCATCATTCACCGTAAATTCGGCTACCAGTATCACGGCGGTAATAGGTGATGGAAATACAGGTGCCATAGCAATTAAAACACCAAAAGGCAATGCCAGCATAAACGGTTTTACCTACCTGCCTTTGCCGGAAGTTACGGCGTTTACACCCGCAAGTGCTAAAAAAGGCACTACCGTTGCAATAAAGGGTAAAAACTTTACAGGCACCACTGCTGTTAGCTTTGGTAATACGCCTGCAGCATCATTTAAAGTATTATCAGCTACTACTATTTCTGCCGTGGTTGGCAATGGTGCTACCGGTAAAATTAGCGTAACCACACCGTATGGAAGTGATGCGATAGCCGGGTTTAACTACATATTAGCAGATAACACATCAATAGCACCCTACCCTAATCCGTTTCAAAGCGTTTTATATGTAAATATTGGCAGCAAAGTGGTTACGGCAATGTCGGCCAGAGTATACAATATTTCCAGCGGCAAGGTAATCTATTCAAAAACACTAAGTAACCAATCCGGCGTTGTACCGTTGTATTTGTCGATGCTTAACGATGGCACCTACACGCTTAATATTACGCTGGATGGAGTGCTCACCATGTACAAGATCATCAAGAAAAATTAAGATTCAACAAAAAAGCCGGGCATCATGTCCGGCTTTTTTGTTAAAATATAGCTTCTGCTATTCGTTTTGTAGGGCCGGGGTTACCCATGGTATAAAAGTGCAGTACCGGCGCGCCAAATTTAACCAGCTCTTTGCATTGGTTTATCATCCACTCTATCCCTATATCTTTTACGTTTTTTTCCACCTTGCAATCGTGTATTGCGTCGCTTAAATCTTCGGGGATATCAATATGAAAGGTTTTTGACAGGTTAACCAATTGCTTGCTGGTAGTAATAGGTTTTAGCCCAGGTATAATAGGCACATTAATACCATTGGCCCGGCAGTTATTTACAAAATCAAAGTACTTTTGGTTATCAAAAAACATTTGGGTCACTATAAAATTAGCGCCCATATCCACCTTTTGTTTTAGGTATTTAAAGTCGGTTTTTAGGTTTGGCGCTTCAAAATGTTTTTCGGGATACCCAGCTACGCCTATGCAGAAATCCGTTTTCATGATATCTTCATAGTTCTCGTGCAGGTATATGCCGTTGTTCATGTTTACTACTTGCTGCAACAGGTCGGTGGCGTAGCAATGCCCGTTTGGTGTTGGCACAAATGATGAGTCGCCGCGGCGGGCATCGCCACGCAACACCAGCACATTTTCGATACCTAAAAATTGCAGGTCAACAAGGCCATTTTCCGTCTCATCCTTAGTAAAGCCACCGCACAGTAAATGCGGCACGGTATCTACCTTATACTTATTCATGATAGCCGCGCAAATGGCTATAGTACCGGGGCGTTTGCGGTAGGCCAGTTTCTCTAACAAGCCGTTATCCTGCTCTTTATAAATATAATCCTCGCGCAGCGATGTTACATCAATAAAAGGCGGCTTAAACTCCATCAGCGGGTCTATAGCATCATAAATACCTTGTATGCTTTGGCCTTTTAATGGCGGTATCAGTTCAAAAGAAAAAAGCGTTTTGCCGTTGGCATTTGCGATGTGTTCGGTAATTTTCATTAGCCCCCTACCCCCTAAAGGGGGAATTTTGTTTTAGTTTCAAATATATAATTTATAATGGCTCCCCTTCAGGGGCGGGGGGCTTTTAATAATTAATATTCGGCCCAAGCCATCTTTCAACAGTATCAACGCTCATATTTTTGCGTTCCGCGTAATCTTCTACCTGGTCTTTGCTGATCTTGCCAAGCCCGAAATATCTTGCCTGCGGGTGCGCAAAGTAAAACCCGCTTACGGATGCGGCCGGTGTCATGGCCAGGCTTTCGGTAAGGTGCATACGGGCGTTGTCTTCGGCCTTCAGTATTTCAAACAAAGTTGTTTTTTCGGTATGATCCGGGCAGGCGGGATAACCCGGCGCCGGGCGTATACCCTGATATTCTTCCTTTATCAATTCCTCGGTGCCTAATTGCTCGCCTTTACTGTAGCCCCAGTATTCTTTACGTACTAACTCGTGCATTTTTTCGGCAAATGCCTCGGCGAAGCGGTCGGCAAGGGCTTTAGCCATAATGCTGTTATAATCGTCGTGGTCGGCTTCAAATTCGGCCACCAGTTCGTCGCAGCCAATACCGGTAGTTACGGCAAAGCCACCCCAGTAATCAGGCACTCCGCTGCCCTTAGGGGCGATAAAATCTGCCAGGGCATAATAGGGCTCGCCTTTGGCCTTTTCGGCCTGCTGGCGCAGTGTATGGATGCGGGTGAGCAAATGTTTGCGCGTATCATCAGTATATATCTCAATATCGTCGCCTACGCTATTGGCGGGCCAAAAACCTATCACACCATTGGCACGAAGTAATTTTTGGTCGACGATCCTTTTTAACAATAACTGCGCATCATCAAAAAGCTTTTTGGCCTCAACGCCTACATACTTATCGTTAAATATCTTCGGATAACTGCCCCTTAACTCCCAGGTATGGAAAAAAGGCGTCCAGTCGATATAAGGCACCAGTTCCTCCAGCGGGTAGGCTTCAAAAATTTTGGTGCCGGTAATGGCAGGTTTCGGCGCTACATCACCATCCAGGCTGATCTGGAATTTACCGGCGCGGGCCTCTTCGATACTTACAAAACGCTTATCCGATTTTTTGTTCAGGTGTGCCTCGCGGGCTTTGGCATATTCGTCTTTTATGCCTTGTATATAGGCATCCCGGCCATCCTTATTCATCAGGCTACTGCAAACTGTTACGCTGCGAGATGCATCTAACACGTGTATAGCAGGGCCCGAATAGTTTGGTGCTACCTTTACCGCCGCATGTATGCGCGATGTGGTAGCCCCGCCAATAATAAGCGGAATGGTAAATTCCTGGCGTTCCATCTCTTTGGCAAAGTGCACCATCTCATCTAACGACGGGGTGATCAAACCACTTAGGCCTATAATATCTACATCGTGTTTTTTTGCTTCTTCGATAATGCGCTGGGCTGGTACCATCACCCCAAGGTCTATCACCTCGAAGTTATTACACGCCAGCACCACGCCCACTATATTTTTACCAATATCGTGCACATCACCCTTAACGGTGGCCATTAATACTTTACCCGCGTTGGCACGGCTGCCGCTGCTATCTTCGCCGGCATCAATTACACGTTGTTTTTCCAGCTCGATAAAAGGCAATAAATAAGCCACCGCCTTTTTCATTACACGGGCGGATTTTACCACCTGCGGCAAAAACATTTTACCGGCGCCAAACAGGTCGCCTACTACGTTCATGCCATCCATTAGCGGGCCTTCTATTACCTCTAAAGGTTTGGCGAATTTTTGTCGGGCCTCTTCTACGTCATCGTCCAGGTATTCAATAATTCCTTTTACCAACGCATGCGATAGTCGTTCTTCTACAGTCCCTTTGCGCCATTCCTCATCGCGTACTATCTCTTTACCTTTGCTTTTTATGGTATCTGCAAACTCTACTAATCGCTCGGTAGCGTCATCGCGGCGGTTTAGTAGTACGTCTTCCACCAGCTCCAGCAGATTCTTTGGTATCTCCTGGTATACTTCCAGCATACCGGCATTTACAATACCCATATCTAAACCAGCCTTTATGGCATGGTAAAGGAAAGCCGAGTGCATGGCCTCGCGCACCACATTATTACCACGGAACGAGAACGAAATATTACTTACCCCACCGCTTACTTTGGCGTAAGGCAGGTTTTGTTTTATCCAGCGGGTGGCTTCAATAAAGTCTACCGCATAGTTGTTGTGCTCCTCTAAACCGGTAGCTACGGTTAATATATTCGGGTCGAAGATGATATCCTGCGGAGGGAAACCAACTTCATCAACCAAAATACGGTAGCTGCGCTCGCATATCTCTTTACGGCGCTCCAGCGAATCGGCCTGGCCAGTTTCGTCAAAGGCCATAACAACTGCGGCGGCACCGTAGCTTAATATTTTGCGGGCGTATTCTTTAAATTTCTCCTCGCCTTCTTTTAGCGAGATAGAATTTACGATACCCTTGCCTTGTAAACATTTTAGTCCCGCCTCGATCACCGTCCATTTTGATGAATCTATCATGATGGGCAGTTTGGCAATATCCGGCTCGCTGGCAACAAGGTTCAGGAATTTCACCATCACCGCTTCCGAGTCTATCATGCCCTCGTCCATGTTGATATCGATAACCTGCGCGCCGCCTTCAACTTGTTGCAAAGCAACGGTTAAGGCAGCCTCGTAATCTTCGGCAAGGATGAGTTTAGAGAATTTTGGCGACCCGGTGATATTGGTACGCTCGCCTATGTTTACAAAATTCGTTTCGGGGGTTAGGGTAACAGCTTCCAGGCCACTTAAGCGCAAATAAGGCTCAATATAGGGTAACTGTCGCGGCGGGTATTTCGCAGCCTTATCGGCTATGCACTTAATGTGCTCAGGCGTAGTACCGCAACAACCGCCAACTATATTTACCAGCCCGGCTTTTATAAAATCGTCAACCTGGTGGGCAGTTTCGTGCGGGGTTTCGTCATAAGCGCCAAATTCGTTTGGTAAGCCTGCATTAGGGTAGGCAGATATGTATACGCCGGCCTTTTCGGAAAGTTCCTCTAAATGGGGCCTCATCTCTTTGGCTCCCAAAGCGCAGTTTAAACCAACTGATAACAGATTGGCATGGCTGATAGAATTCCAAAAAGCCTCCACCGTTTGGCCCGAAAGCGTGCGGCCCGATGCATCGGTTATGGTACCGCTTATCATAATGCCGCCGGTATCTCTAAAGGCCGGGTAATCTTTTCCGGCTGCTTTGCACTCGTCTTTATAACGCTGTATGGCAAACAGTGCCGCCTTGGCGTTAAGGGTATCAAATATGGTTTCTACCAGCAATACGTCCGATCCGCCGTCTACGAGTCCTCTCACCTGTTCGTAGTAGGCTTGGGCAAGGTCGTCAAAAGTAACAGCACGGTAACCCGGGTCGTTTACATCGGGCGACAGCGATGCCGTGCGGTTAGTTGGACCAACTGCACCGGCTACAAAGCGTGGCTTGGCAGGATTTTTAGCGGTGTATTCGTCGGCTACTTCGCGGGCTATGCGGGCACCTTCGTAGCTTAGTTCGTAGTCCAGTTCTTCCAGGCGATAATCTGCAAGGGATATGCGCTGGGTGCTAAAGGTGTTGGTTTCTATAATATCCGCACCGGCATCCAGGTATTCGGCATGGATGGCCTTTATCACATCGGGGCGGGTAATGTTCAGCAGGTCGTTGTTACCTTTCAGGTCCGATGCATGGTCGCGAAAACGCTCTCCGCGGAAATCCTCCTCGGTAAGTTCGTACCGCTGTATCATGGTACCCATTGCTCCGTCAATAACCAATATACGCTTCTGTAATTCTTTTCTAATATCCATTTTTATGATTCCACCGATTTTTGATGATTTCACAGATCATTCATAATAATTAAACCGGTCAATCGGTGTAATCAAATACAATCTGTGTAATCGCAAAAAAGCTTATTTCGAAAAGTCGGGCGGGCAATTATTGACTTTCACTTATCTGTCTCAAATCAATTGTTGTTGATCTGAGTAGAATGTAGCACCTTGTTAAGTAACAGGTTGCTAAGACATCGCAGGGTCTAATCCCTCCGTCTTTCTCCATAAGCATTACAAATATGAATATTAATGTTGTATTGTGCAATAGGTGCATAGCACGCCGCATTGAAGTTGCCTTATGACAACTTTATAAAAAAAGCCACCCGGTATGCGGATGGCTTTCTGATTGAAATATTGTTTATTATCTTCTGTTGCCAAATATTCGCAACATAGATACAAATAGATTGATAAAAGTAGTATAAAGGATGTAAGCCCCAATTATTACTAACTTTTTAGACTCGGCCGATCCATATTCTAAACCCTCGCCTATTCGCTTTAATTTTTGGATATAAAACGCCGTTAAACCTATCATAGTTGCAACAAACACAAAACTAATTATATAATCAAGCTGTGAGCTGCCGATAAAGAAATTGACTAAACCAACAACGAATGCTCCGATAAATAGCATATAAAGTATTGTGCCGAATTTTGAAAGATCCATTGTGGTTTTATACCCTCCAACAGCCATAATGCCAAAAATCAACGAAGCGCTTAAAAACACTGCCCCTATTGACCCGGCAGTATATATAAGGCCAAGAATACTTAATGTAACACCAATAGCAGCTGAATAGCCAAAGAAAAGCGCAATCATAACCGGATAGGATATACGGTTAAAACCAAAATTAAGTACTAGATTAAAGGCAAGAGGCGAAAACACGGCAACATATCCTAAGGTTGTAAATCCGCCAACTACTGGATCAATGATTAAATTCATTAGCCAGGCATTCGAAAAAAATTCAAAAGCGACCAGTGCTGAAACGCCCAATGCAACAAACATCCATGTAAATACTTTTCCTAAATATTTCCGGGCAGCTGCATCATCTCCTATTTGAATTACATTATCGTAAGTGTAATCAGTTGTTTTAGTTTCCATTTTTAATCAGGATTATTTTAGTACGAATATAGTTGTTTTAGCTTGAAAACGTTATAAAGCCAATAAATGTTGTAGGTATTAATAAAGCTTACAATTGGATGTAGCATATGCTAATTTAAGCGTTTTTGAAGCTGCTCTTCTACCTTTTTAAATACTTGCAATGGTTTAAGCGCGCGCCAGTTCAGCTCGTCCAGCTGGCCGCCAAAGTTAATGTAATAATCAATGTTACTATTTTTAAATTCGGCTATTACGTGCGGCTGAAAGTTAACGCCGGCTATCCAGCCATCCTCAACCTCCTGAAACCATTCCTCGTAGTAGCAATCGTCTGACGAGTGAAAGTTGAGCACATTTTCGCCTATCAGCACAAACTTGTTTACGCCCTGGTCTATCATCAAATCGTACAACTCCCGCTTCATCAACATTATATCGTTGTTAATGGCATCGTTCCATTCGCCTATAAACTCTATAATGCTATACCCCCGGTCATAATCAACAAACAATATTTTCAGGTACAGTGTGTTTGATCCAAATGAATCCCACTGCGGATGCAACAGGTAATTATATATCTGCTTATCAAATTCAAACTCGTTGTATTGCGTTGCATAAAAAGGCGAGTACTCGTCTTCTGCTGCTACATAATCATCGCGCCATTTGTAATATGGTTCTATCTCGTGCATTTGTCCTCTTCTCAGTTAAATTTACTCCAAAGCTTTGGATATAACTTCGGCAGGTCTTCTTCTTTCCAATCTTTACCAGTAGTGGCAGGGCTGCCAAAATCGTAGTCAAGGCCCTTTTTGAATGCTACATTTCTGGGGAATGAATCATCTTCAGTCTTTTTCCCTGTTTTATTCATATACGCCTTTGTGGATACGTATAATAAGCTTTCAAAATCCGGCTCAATTCCCTTTTCAATAAAGCCAGCTAAATAATCAGGATTTTTTAATGTTTCTTTAAATGCTTTTTCTCCTAACCCAATCAGCCAAAACCTGAAATAAAGGTAGGGATCATCGGTAACTACCCCGTCAATGATTTTATCAGCTGCCATAATCTTAAAATCGTTGGCTTCTATAACCTTCTTCCTTAATATTATTTCAAATTCTACTATTTGATCGGGCGTATATGCTGAGAGTTTTTGAGTTATAATTTCATCTTGCCGGTGTTTGTCATCACCGGCAACATTATATGAATAATCTATTATTTTCCAAAACTCTTTCTCGTCCATTATATTGCTCTTTGTAAACTCGGGGATTATATTAGCTATATGCTTTTCTTGAGATGATGAACACTCTACGTTAAAAAACATAATCGAAATTAAAATAAGCTTAAAATATTTCATACTCATTTTAATTCCTTACTTGTGTATGCCTCTACCGCTTTTCTAACGCTTCCGTGCTGTTTCAACAATGCAGCGGCAGTAGCTTCGTCAATCCCTGTTTCGCTCATTATCATCCGTGTTCCGCGGTCAACCAGCTTATTATTGCTTAACTGCATATCCACCATTTTATTACCCTTTACCCTGCCCAGTTGTATCATTACACTTGTGCTAAGCATGTTTAATACCAGCTTTTGCGCGGTACCCGCCTTCATCCGGGTAGATCCGGTTACAAACTCGGGGCCGGTAACTACTTCAACGGGATATTGGGCTTCGGCTGCTACGGGGCTGCCACTATTGCACACTATGCATCCGGTAGCCAGGCCGTTATCGTTTGCTGCTTTAAGGCCGCCAATAACATATGGCGTAGTGCCCGATGCCGCTATACCTACCACAACATCATTACTGTTGATATCATACTCCTGCAAATCTTTCCAGGCTTGCACGGCATCATCCTCGGCAAATTCAACAGCTTTGCGTATGGCACCGTCACCACCGGCAATTATACCTACTACCATATCAAAAGGCACACCAAATGTAGGCGGGCATTCTGATGCATCTACCACGCCCAGGCGACCACTGGTACCCGCGCCTATGTAAAAAAGGCGGCCACCATTGCGCATGCGGTCGGTAACTACAGTAACCAATTCGGCCAGCTGTGGCAGGGCTTTTTCTACCGCTAATGGCACTGTTTTATCTTCGTTATTTATATTTTTAAGCAACTCGGTTACCGCCATGTTTTCCAGGCCGTTGTATTTCGAATCTCTCTCGGTAGTAAATTCCATATGCTTTATTATTTAGCAAAATTGAATAAAAAACATTAAAGCAAAGAAGGTGATATAAATTATAAAGCAATAAAGGCTAATGATTAGATTTGTACTGTTAAATATTAGATGAAAAGGACCGCGGGAATTATTTTCAGGACGTTAATACTGCTACTGATAGGGGTAGGGATTGGGTTATTTATAAGTGGTGATAATTTTACGGGGCGTAAGCTGGGCCTTAACTTTACAACGCCTGATAAAATATCAAAAGTTTTATACCTGGTAAACAACAAATATGTCGATTCGGTAAATACCGATAGTGTAGCAGGTGTTACCGTAAACGAGATGCTGCAAAACCTCGATCCTCACTCGGTTTACCTACCTGCCCAACAAGCGCAATCAATTAACGAACGGTTAGAGGGTGGCTTTACCGGCATTGGGCTGGAGTACCAGTTGCTGCGCGATACATTGGTAATAACCCAGGTAAACGCAGGCGGGCCGGCGGCAAAAGCGGGCATCAACGTTGGCAACAAGGTAATTAATGTAGATGGCAAACCGTTTTCGGGCACCAACCTTACCATAAAGCGCGTTAGCAAAACATTTAGAGGCGATAAAGACACCCGCATAACGCTGGGCATTGCAACCGATAAAAGTAACACCGTTAAAGATTTTGTTATTAAACGCGGGCATGTTGACTTAAGCAGCCTGGACGCTGCCTATGTAGTAGGTAACACCGGTTATATAAAAATAAGCAAATTTGCATCAACCACCGATGAGGACTTTAGGGATGCCTTAGCCAAGCTAAAGATAGACGGCATGAAAAAGC
Source organism: Inquilinus sp. KBS0705 (assembly GCA_005938025.2). Classification (NCBI taxonomy): domain Bacteria; kingdom Pseudomonadati; phylum Pseudomonadota; class Alphaproteobacteria; order Rhodospirillales; family Rhodospirillaceae; genus Inquilinus; species Inquilinus sp. KBS0705. The sequence goes on from VCCI02000005.1 coordinate 152,625, forward strand.
TAGTACTTGACCTGCGTGGCAATGGCGGCGGCTACCTTAACACTGCTACGGCAATGGCCGACGAATTTTTACCCGGCGGCAAACTGATAGTTTACACCATGGGCATACACGAGCCCCGCACCGACTACTTTGCCACCGACTCGGGTAGTTACGAAAAGGGCCCCTTAACTGTGATGATCGACGAATATTCGGCATCGGCAAGTGAGATACTGGCAGGCGCTTTGCAAGACCTGGACAGGGCCACCATTGTAGGCCGGCGGTCGTTTGGTAAGGGCCTGGTGCAGCAGCAGTTTCCGTTTGGCGACGGTACAGCGGTAAACTTAACCGTAGCCAGGTACTACACCCCCTCGGGCCGCTCCATTCAAAAATCATATAAAAATGGTGTTCAAAACTACCGTAATGAATTGGCCGACCGTGTGCGCAAAGGCGAACTATTAACCGCCGGCAGTAACTTAAACGATAGCGCCTTTTTAGGCTCATCGGCTTACCATACCACAAAAGGGCGCAAGGTATTTAGCAAGGGTGGTATTATGCCCGATGTTTTTGTACCAGCCGATACCACACTAAACTCGCAGTTGCTGGATGACCTAACCGACAACCAACTTTTTACTGCTTATGTAATAGATAAGCTGCAACCTGTATTGGCCAAATACCCTATGCAAGCCGATTTTATACAACAATATTCGGTTACCGACGATACCCTGCAATCCTTTATCGCGTATTCGTCGCAAACGTTGGGTAACATTGATAAGCAAGAGGTAGTGTTGGCCCGCCAAAATATAAAAACCTTGCTAAAGGCAAATGCAGCACGCTTTAAGTGGGGCAACAATGCCTATTACCGCGTAGTAAATAACGATGATGCCACGTTTAAAACGGCAATAGCACAAAACTAATTCGTAGGGGTAAATATGCCGTTAAAGTAGGGCTGCGTTTTGCTGTTGTCGGTTATGATGACAGCAACCGGAAAGTAAACCCTGCTGTGTTTTGCATTGATATTGGTTGGATATACATCGCCTTTTAAGTTATAGCCAAGGTTAGTATTAAACAAAGGCACTGAATTGGCATGTTGCAGCGTAACTGATTGCTGTTGATTTTGCAAATCGGGGTTTAGCACGCTAAACGTGCGTTTTATTTCGCTAATGCAGCTTTCGCTATCTAACAATACCTTAGCACATGAAGTAACCAATAGCCAGGACAACAAAAAACATATCGCTTTCTTCATGATCAGCATTTTGATGATGATATAATTACGCTAAGTGATAGCCAAACGCTACACGCATTTTTAATTAAAACGCACACCCGTACCTGTAGGGAAAAACATATTAACACTCACCGGTAAGCGGCCACCGGGTTTTAACTGGCCCGTAATTACTTTTACAGCCGAGCGCTGCATAGTATCATCTTTTTGATACCCCAATATAAGCCCCGTGCTTTTTTCGATACCGGGCAGCCCTGCAATTGTATAGGCATTTGCAAAAACACTAACCACCACATTTTGCCTTGCAGCCAGTTCGGCTATTAAAAGCTTTACATCGCTGCTATAATCTAATTTACTGGCAGGGCGGGTGCGGGTATCATGTATGCTTACAAATATCTGCTCGTACTGCTTTAGGTTAGTCAGCATTTGGTTCAACTCGTTTAGGGGGGTGTTTTTATTTACTATAAAAAGCCTGCTGTTGGGGTACCAGCGCGATAGCTCCTGCTGAAAAACGGTTGCCTTATCAACCCCCACGCTAACGATGGCCGTTTTGCGGATAGGGTCTTGCCTTATGCTGCGTTCATCACCTTTTAACACGGTAATTGCGGCATCGCTTAGCTGCTGTATCAAGGTATTGGTTGCCGGGCGGTTAATATCGGCCATTATGGTGGTTGGCAATGTTTCTTTATACTCGCTTAAGCCTGCCCAATATTTGGCGGCTAATATTTTCTTCACTTTAGCTTCAAATTCCTCGGGCGATATTTTTTTCTGCCGCACGGCCTTGCGTATCAGCTTTGCTGCGTTCTTTGAATTTACTGATAGTTCTATCAGATCCATGCCCGCTAAAAATGCCTTAAGGTCGGCCTCGCCGTTAGGGAAGTATTTGGTAACGCCTTTCATTTCCATCGCATCCGAGGCTACTATACCCTTAAAACGTATCGAATCTTTTAACAGGGTGGTTATAATTGGCCTTGATAAGCTGGATGGTAAATTCTTGGTTGTATCTAAAGCCGGTATGGCCAGGTGGGCTATCATTATACCGCTTACCCCTGCCTTAACCGCTTCTTTAAACGGATATTCCTCCAATGAATCTAAGCGGCCCTTTGTGAAGGGAAGCAACGGGGTATCAAAATGCGAATCAACATTGGTATCGCCATGGCCGGGGAAGTGCTTGGCAAAAGTAATTACCCCGCCATCCTGCATGCCTTTAAAGTAGGCTATACCCTTTTGTGCAACGTTGTATTTGTTATCGCCGAAAGAACGGTAGTTAATAACCGGGTTATTAGGGTTATTATTTACGTCCATATCGGGTGCAAAATTAATGTGCATACCCAATCGCCTAAAGTCGTAAGCTACTTGCTGGCCCATTTTATATATCAATGTATTATCCTGTATGGCACCCAGTGTCATTTGATAAGGGTACGACACAGTAGAATCTAAACGCATACCCAGCCCCCACTCACCATCCATAGCAATAAGCAATGGCACGCGCGACAGCTTTTGATAAACGTTTATCAAATTACTATGCCTTACCGGCCCACCCTGAAAAAACACCAGGCCGCCTACATGTTCATCCTTTATTACCCTCCCTACCGAGTCTTCATAGGCTTGCCCAAGGTTGGTATGCGCGCGCACAAAAAACAATTGCCCAATGCGCTGGCGCCTGTTCAGTTTGTTATATACCGAATCTACCCACTTGTTTTGTTGGTTTATAGCGGTTATAAAATCAGCCTTTTGTGCAAGGCTGGTTTCGGTTATAAAACTAAGTGCAAAAAACAGGAGGGATACGAGGTACTTTTTAGGCTGCATTGTGGTTGTAAATGTAGCTTAAATCTAAATTTTTAATAATTGTTTTAGCGATTTTGGAAATATTATTAAAAAGGCGAATAAACTTTTGATGCAGAAATCGCTCTATAGTTTATAAATATAACTAAAGTGAAATTACTGATTTAGAATTTGAAACATTCTTACAGTAAGTTCATTATTATCAAACTAAACAAATACCATGAAAAAAATTCTCTTTTTGGCAATAGCAACGCTATTTGTAGCAGGTACGGCAAGCGCGCAACGTTATCAGCGCCGCCCGCCGCGCCGTGTTTATGTTAGGCAGGCCCCGCCACGCCGCCCTATTTACGATAACCAGGTTAAAATTGGCATTGCCGGTGGTGTAAACTTTTCAAACACTGTAGATGCTTATAATTCTAATTTTAGTACCAGTACCATTGCTGGCTTACATGTAGGGCTAACGCTTGATGTACCACTGGCACGCCAGGTATCTTTTGCACCCGAAGTATTGTTTTCGCAAAAAGGATATGAGGCCGAAACTACTTATGGCAACTTTAAGCAACGTACCAATTTTATTGATATACCGCTTTTAGCTAAAATTAAACTGGTGCCCGGCTTTAACTTTGTTATTGGCCCTCAGGTTAGTTTTTTAACATCAACCAAAAACATTTACGACAACGGGTTTAACACTGTTTATGAAGAAAGCTATAACAACCGTGGCGATAGGGCTTTTATTGGCGGTGTTTTAGGTGTGGGTATCGAGCTTAACCGTAATATTGAATTGCGCGGACGCTATACCATTGATTTAAACCAAAGCCGTGCCGAGTACGGATCGGAAATACCTGATTACCGCAACCAGGTATTTCAACTGGGGTTAAACTTTAGGATACAATAAACAGTATAAATAAAAAGCCCGCCGGTATACACATTGGCGGGCTTTTTTATGGTTTTGCCTTTCCTTAATTTTCGGTAAAGGTTTGCATGTCTATCAGCTTGCGGTATAATCCGTTTTGGGCTATTAATTCAGTGTGGGTGCCCTGCTCTACTAATTTACCATTCTCTAAAACCGCAATAATATCGGCATTTTGTATAGTGCTTAATCGGTGAGCTATAATAAGCGATGTGCGGTTCTTCATCAGGTTATTCAAAGCCTCCTGCACGAGTTTTTCCGATTCGGTATCCAGGGCTGAGGTAGCTTCGTCTAACAACATGATAGGCGGATTGTTTAAAACCGCACGTGCGATACAAATACGCTGCCTTTGCCCGCCGGATAGTTTGGTACCCCTATCGCCAACATTGGTTTCATAACCATTCTCGGTCTCTAAAATAAAGTTATGGGCGTTGGCTATACGTGCTGCGGCCTCCACATCCTCGGGCTTTGCATCTGTTTTACCAAAAGCTATATTGTTATATATGCTATCGTTAAATAAGATCGACTCCTGGTTAACAATACCCATCAAGGCGCGTAACGAATCGGCTGTTACATCTTTAATATTATGCCCGTCTATCAAAATAGCTCCCGATTGGGGGTCCATAAAGCGGGGGATCAGGTCCATCATGGTAGATTTACCACCACCCGAAGGGCCAACTAATGCTACCGTTTTGCCTTTTGGCACCGATAAGGTGATATGGTTAAGCACCGTCTTCTCCTGGTAAGCAAAGCTTACATCATCAAAACGGATAGCATCATTAAAGCCGTCAATATCAGTAGCGTTAGCGACATCCGTAATTAAAGGTTTTTCGTCTATCAGCTCTAATACGCGCTCGCCGGCTGCTATACCCTGGTGTATATTGCTAAACGAATCGGATATGGCCTTTGCCGGGCGCATTACCTGCGAAAATAACGCGATGTAAGTAATAAACTCGGGGGCAGTTAATTCGGATGTATTATTTAACACCAAATGCCCGCCATATAATACGATGCCTGCAACCATAGTAACGCCGAAAAACTCAGATACCGGCGATGCCAATTGCTGCCTGCGCGCCATAGAACGGGTAATGGAGGAGTATTTGGTGTTTTCTTTATCGAACCTGTTTTTAATAAAGTTAGTAGCATTAAAGGCTTTTATAATTTTTATACCCGAGAGTGCCTCATCAAGGTAACTTATCATGTTACCATAGGTTTGCTGCGAGGCAATGGCCTGCTGCTTTAACCTTTTTACAATACGCGATATTACAAACGCAGAAAGAGGGATAATTAAAAATGAATATAAGGTAAGCGTAGGCGATATGGCAAACAGCGTGGCTAAAAACGCTATAAGTGTTAATGGCTCTTTAAAAATGACCTGTAGGGTGCCCGTAACCGAATATTGCACTACCTGCACGTCTGATGCTATTTTAGAAATGATATCGCCCTTTCGCTCGTTACTAAAAAACCCCAGGTGCAAGTTCATTACATTATTAAATACGGTACGGCGCAGGTTTAAAAGAGTATATACTCGTAAGTTTTCCATTGTTCGCTGCGACAGGTAGCGGAAAAGATTACCCAACAGGGCTGAAACAACAATGCTTGCACAAACAAACTGTAGCGCCACCCATGTACCGTAATTATTTATGGCATACTGCACGTAATATCTAAAAGTGCCCATAATATCTATAAGGTGCGGCTTTGCACCTAAAGGCGTAACTATGCTACTTTGTTTACCGGCAAAAAGAGTTGTAAGCAATGGCGCAAGCAAAGCAAGGTTTAAAGTGCTGAATATGACAGCAAATAAAGTAGCTATTATATATGGTATAGCAAATTTTTCAATTGGCTTTGCAAAAGATAACAGGCGAAAATAGGTTTTCATTTAATCACCAAAGTTAGTGTTTAAATTTATTAAACCCATTTTGATATAATGCGGATTAATAAAAGCTAAGTAAAGCGGCGGGCAAACTTACGCGCGTAATTGTATTTAGATAAAAAGGTCCGCTCTTTCATGTTAGGGAAAAGTTCGCGGTAATACTTCCCTACAATATGCATCAAAGCAAAGTTAAAGCCGCCAGATCGCTCCTGTTTTTTGATATAGGCATCGCGTACTTTCTTTATAAACTTACTACCGTCTGCCTGCAGGTTTTTATACTGCAAAAAGCTATCGAGCATTGTTATGGAGTGGTTAAAATGTATACGCTGCCTTTCTTCGTCGTTAAACTCAATTTGCGTTACCGAGTTTTCGTGCACACGGTATTTGGTCAGCATCTCTTTTAAGTAAACCAGCTTATTGTGGTATAAGGCAATAAAGCCAATCCACCAATCATAGTATCCATTTGCCGGAAAGGGTATAATACGCTGCACAAATTCGCGTGTCATTAAACAAGTGTGCCCGGTTACAAAGTTTTGCAGCAGTATGCTACGGTAGTTGCGCTTACCGTACTTAAATTTATAAAGCAGTTTGCCTTGTTTAACAGCACCGTTATGATATATTAATGCCGAGTTTGAAAAAATAAGCCAGTTGTTGCCAATATTAGCCAGCAGTCTTTCTACTTTAAAGGGTTCCCAAATATCATCCTGATCGCTAATAGCTATGAAATAGCCGGTGCATAAGCTTATAGCGCGTTCAAAATTTTTATTAAACCCCAGGTTGGTTTCGTTTTTATAATACTTTATGCGACTGTCTTTAGCGGCATACTCTTCAATTATCTGCCAGGTGCCATCGGTAGAGCAATCATCTATAATAATAATTTCGAGTTGCTGATGTGTTTGATCTATAATACTATCCAACTGCTCCGGTAAAAAAAGCCGGCCATTATAAGTACATAATGCTATTGATACTGTAGTAGGGTCCATATGTAGATAGCTATTACTTTATTGTTTACAAAACGCCTTTTTTATTAGGCTATTTATAACAATTACGTACAATTTATGAAAATGATACAACACTTTAACGATTTTTTTGCAACTAAAATATAATAGCACTAAAAACATGCCAACGTTTAAGTCTTTTCTTGTTGTTCTATCGTATAAATTAATTACGAGGCAAATATTGCTTTTGCGACAACTAAAGGATAAAAAATATAACTATAGTTTCTACCAATTTGCCTCGGGCTTAATCATCTTCTATGAAGGAATATAAAGTCTAAAAAAATCACCCAGGAACAGGTGAAATTGGTAAAGGAATATAACGTGCGTTGGAGACAGGGATATAGATGAGCTATTTGCCCGCCTTTTTAAATTTAGCACCCCAAATTTGCTTGTATATATAATTAAGCTTACTTAGGGTACTCTTTTTTTGAACGTAAAAAATGCATTCGCGCTTTTTATAGAGTAAGGAAGCAAATTCAAAACTAATGTATGAAGTAACCCGCTTAACAAAGGCATTATAAAGTTGAGCTATAAATTCGGGGTGCTTATTGCGAGGGAAGGCTAAACATAGCTCGAGCCATTGTTTGTTGCGCTCAAACCTTTCGCCCGATGAAAATTTGTATTTATCTACCTTTCGCTGTAAGCGTAATATATTGGTGTCGCTTTTATCGTGCTGCCGGTATTGTACCAGGCATTCAGGTATAAAATCAATAGCACCTATATTAGTAGCCACGTATGCCAGCCACCAATCATGAAAATAGCCTACTTTTAAGGGGAGCGCTGCATCAAGCAATTCGCGCTTAATAAGCATGGTATGGCCCGATACACAGTTGAAAAACAAAAACACTTCGGGTTGGTCGCCCCGATAAAGGTTAACCACATCCGACATTTTTTTACTCATTGGCGATCCATCCTCATGTATAAATTCCGAATCGTGATAAACAAACATATTATCTTTTATAGCATCAACCTGCAAGGCAATTTTATCGGGGTGCCATATGTCGTCCTGGTCGCAAAGGGCCAGCAGATCACCTTTGCATAGTTTAACCGCTCGTTCAAAGTTGCTTACAAAGCCCAGGTTTCGCTCATTTTGATAGATATTAAACTGTGGGAACCGTGCTGCATAATCGGCAAGTATGGTATAAGTTTGGTCTGTAGAACCATCATCAACCACCACAATTTCTACATTGGAATAGGTTTGCGCTACCAACGAGTCGAGTTGCTGCTTAAGATACTGCTCGCCATTGTAGGTACATAAAGCTATTGATACCAGTGGTTTGTTCATGGCTTAAAACGCGTTATCTGTTTGCTTTCAACTGATTTTTTCAGGTATTTAACCACATCAAATATGCTTTGATGCTTATCCCCCAATAACTTTTCCAATCGGTTTTGATAGCTTTTTATTTGCTTACTATTTCTAAATAATCCGGTATAGCTTTTCCATATCCAGATTTGGCCAACAAGTAGTTTAGGCAGCAAATCAATAAATGTAATTTGCATAAACCAACCTAAGCGGGCCAACCCGCTTAAGTGCAAGGCATGTAAATAAAATCGGTTGCGATAGTACACGCTTTTTACCCATCGGGCGGTTTGGTAATTTTTGGTACTTGCCGACATTTGATGGCGGCAAATAGCCCGATGCTCGTAGTAGCATTTGTACCCCATGCGCCAGGCACGCAAACTAAGCTCAATGTCCTCGCAATAAAACGGAGAAAACAATTCGTAAAACCCGCCCAGTTGCTTTAGCTTTTTGGCATCTACCAGCGCATTAGCACCCGATAGGTAAAAGGTATATAATTCATCACCGGGCTTGTCGGAATAATAAAAGTAGGCTGTTTTTAATTTAAGGCCATTAAATTTGGGGATGCGTGCAGCGTCCTGTATGTGGTCGCCTTCCATATCAATGATACGACCCATCACCCCAAAGATATCGGGTTTTGTAAAGTACTTCCACTGGTGCTCAAAATAATCGGCAGTAAGTTTTACATCCGAGTTTAGTAACAATATTAAATCGTACTGTGCCGCATCTATGCCTCGGTTACAGGTGTAAGAAAATCCTTTGTTCTCGGCATTAACAATAAGTTTTACCTGATGGTAATTGTTTTGCAAATAGCTTACCGATTCATCTTTCGACTGATCGTCTACTACTATTATTTCGTAAGTAACGCCGGCGTTTTTGATAGCCTCTATTGTATACGGCAAATAGGCCTCTAACAGCTGCCTGCCATTATAGTTAGGTATAATTATCGAAACACTTTTTTTAATATCGGCCAATGTTGCTTACTTAATAATTTTATAGTTGCGATACTCGCTAATGCGCCAGCCTGTAAGGTCCTCAATTTTTTGCAGCACTTTGCGCCTAAACGTCATTTTTTTGCGCAAGGCGTCCATATCTATATCAATTTTCCAGTTGGTAGCGGCTATGCGCTTTTTCATCACCGCCGGATGGTCGCCGTTAAAAGGTAATAAACGGTCGGCATTTTTATAATCAAACTCGAAGGTTTCAGGGAGGTTTTGCTGCAGCCAGGCATCATCGTGGTAAAACTGGTTAAAGTTGCGCACCTTATTTTTTAGTCCTCCTGGTGGCTTTACCCAACCATAATGATATATATACGCATCAATAAGCTTCACGTTAATTTTACGCCCGGCCCATCTAAAACCTTGAGCGTCGCGGTAAGAATGGATAGCTTTATTGTTACGTAGTATACGTATTTCGCGGCGGTACCACCTGCGCGAGTGCCCGTAATAATCGTACGATCCATAAAAATGCAGGTATTTAAACAGTAGGCCTTCTACCTTACTATCGGCAAGGTTATCCTGCATTTCTTTTTTTATCAATGGCAGGTATTTTTCGTGCACACACTCGTCGCCTTGTATGTAAAAGGCCCAATCGGTATCTGGCGCTATAGCAGCAAAAGCCTTATCAGTTTCATCGGCAAAAACTTTACCTCCATCGCGCACACTTGTATCCCATAAAGTACGTATGACCTTTATTTTTGGCGAATTAATACCGGTTATCATTTTTTCGGTATCATCCTCACTATCGCCCAAGGCTACAATAAACTCATCGCACAGCGGTAATATCGAGGTTATGGCCTCGACAATTGGATAATCATTTTTTACCGCGTTGCGAATAAACGTAAAGCCCGATACCTTCATTTAATATATGTATGGTTTTGCAGGGCAAATATAATTATCTAAGCCTGCCCATTTTATAATATTACGGCTTGTTTATTTAACTTCTATTTTTGTTACTTTATACCATACCTATTATATGGCGGCCGGCAGCAAAAATATTAAAGTTAGCAGCAGCGATTTTCGCTCGGTTGCGCGTGCCTTAACCGTAGTAGAAAACAATCTTAACGGTTCTGTCGACTTGTTAAAAAGCCTTACTTATAATATAGGTGCTACTATTATAGGTATTACCGGCCCGCCCGGGGCTGGTAAAAGCACCTTTGTAAATGCCATTATTACTAACCTGGTACAACAGCATAAAAAGGTGGCCGTGCTGGCTATTGATCCTACATCTCCGTTTAACTTTGGGTCGTTACTGGGCGATAGGATACGTATGGCGTCACACTTTAACCATCCCGATGTTTTTATACGATCGTTGGCTACACGCGGCTCGCTTGGTGGGCTGTCTGCCAAAACCATCGAAATGACGGATGTACTGCGTGCGGCAGGCTTTGATCATATTATTATTGAAACGGTTGGCGTTGGCCAAAGCGAGGTTGAAATTGCAGGCCTTGCCGATATCACTTTTGTGATGCTGGTGCCCGAGGCCGGTGATGAGATACAAAACATTAAATCGGGCTTAATGGAAATTGCCGATGCCTTTATTATTAATAAAGCCGACCGTGATGGTGCCGACCTTTTTGTAAACAACCTAAAAAAGATACTGCATCAAAATAAGGATGCTACCATACCGGTATACAAAACTATAGCATCAAACAACGAAGGTATTGATGCGGTTACTGATTTTATTTTGGCCAGCCCACCAATAAAAAACACCCGCCGCGAGCTACTGCTTACCCAAAAAGTATACAGTATAATACAGCAACGAAAAATGGCCGGTATCAACAAAAAAAAGCTTCAGCAAGATATTGCTAAAGCTTTAAAAGATCCCGGATTTAATATTTATGAATTTGCTGAGAGATATAAAAGTTGATTTACAACCTCTTACCGTTAAGCATTCATCAACTCTTCAATATGCTCTGCCTCTACCGGTATATCCGCCATCAGATCACGGTTACCATCTTTAGTTATTAGTATATCGTTTTCTATACGTACAGCAAATCCTTCTTCTGGTATATATATACCCGGCTCACAGGTTAATATATTACCAGCCTCGAATTTTTTGTAGCGGCTGGCATAATCGTGCACATCTAAACCTAAGTGGTGCGATGTGCCATGCATAAAGTACTTTTTATACAATGGATTTTTAGGGTCCTGCTTTTCTACCTCGTGTTTCTTTAACAGGCCAAGGTCTATTAGTTCGCCTGTCATTATCTTACCAACTTCATCATGATAGTCATTCCATACGGTACCCGGCACCAGCATTGCGGTAGCGGCACGCATTACACGCAAAACGGCATCATATACCTGGCGTTGGCGTTTGGTATAACGGCCGTTAACCGGTATTGACCGGCTCATATCAGCATTGTAATTAGCGTATTCGGCGGCCCAATCAAAAAGAATAATATCGCCATCATTACAAACCTGGTTATTTTCGGTATAATGTAATACTATGGCATTTTTGCCCGATGCTATAATTGGGCTATAGGCATGGCCTGTTGCACGCTGCCTTAAAAACTCGTGGCTTATTTCGGCCTCAATTTCGTACTCGGTTACACCAGGGTGTACAAATTTAAGTACACGTTTAAAGGCATCGTTTGTTATATCACACGCTTTTTGGGTAAGTTGTATCTCTATTTCGGATTTTACCACGCGCAGATCGCGCAGTATAGGGGCCGATCGTTCGTAGTTGTGTAACGGGTACTTAATCCGCAAGGCTTCATACATCCTAAGGTCGCGGTAAGGCACCGTATGTACATACCTGTCGTTCTCATTTGTATTTATATATATATTATCTGCGTAGTTTATTATAGTATGTAATATACTGTCATAATCGTGCAGCCACTGTATATTTTGTATGCCCGAAGCTTTACGTGCTTCTTCTTTTGTGTACTTGTGTCCTTCCCAAATAGCAATATGTTCATTGGTTTGTCTTAAAAAAAGTACTTCTTTGTATTGGTGATTAGGACAATCAGGGTATAAAATCAGTACACTTTGCTCCTGATCTATACCTGAAAGGTAAAAAATGTCAGGGTTTTGTTTAAATAAAAAGTTTTGATCTCCGTTCCGCGGATATTCGTCATTAGAATGAAATATAGCGATAGAGTTGGATTTTATTCGAGAAACGAAATTTTTTCTATTAATTGTAAATAACTGTTCGTCAATGGGAAGATATTTCATACTTGAAGTATTTTTAGAATTTTAAAAACAATTTTATTTTATTGTTTGTAGTAGATATTATAAAAATTGGAACAAAGTTTGGTAATGGTTCAAACATAATTACTAATTTTGAAAAAAATCACAATTAAATCGTTTAATCTTAAAACTATGAATTATTCTACATTAAAGAAATCAGCTGCATTATCGTTTGCTTCTTTGCTGGTTGCTGGTATGGTATCTGCCCAAACAGACTCTACTAAAACAACCACTACTGATACAACAATGATGTCATCTGGAACTACTACTGCTAAGGTATTTGGCGGTAGAGGACAGTACAAAACTTTCAGTATCGGTATCAACGGTGGTGTTACTTCACCAGCTGTTGCAATTGGTGGTACTATGGACTACACTGACTGGAAAGTATCTTACGGTTACGGTATCTCTTTCAGAGAGCAATTAGCTCACTCATTCGGTTTACAATTAGATGTACGTGGTGGTCGCGTTGAAGGTGACAACAGCAGTGTTGTTGGCGTTGGCGGTGCTCCAAACGGCGTTCGTAATGGTAAAGCTTCTTTCCAAACAGATTTTTACAGTGCTACTTTAAGTGGTGTTGTTAACGTTGCAACTATCGACTTTATCCGTCGTAAGAATGCAGTTAACTTCTTCATCAACGCAGGTGCTGGTTTAGCTTGGTACAACCCAGGTTACACTACTACACCAGGTGGTACTTTGATCAAATACAAAGATCAAACCGACAAAATGGTTAAAGAATTAGTTATACCTGTAGGCGCTGGTGTTAAATTCCGCTTAAGCGATGTTGTAGCCCTTAACTTTGGTTACACTGTTAACTTCTTAGACGGTGACAACTTTGACGCTTTATACAGAACTGCTCCAAGCAAAGACAAATGGTCTTACGCTTACGGTGGTTTAGAGTTCACTTTAGGTGGCAAAGACAAACCGAACCTGGATTGGGTTAACCCAGTTGCTATGATGTATGACGAATTATACGATGCAGCTTTACGTCAGGAAGTTGAAGCTCTTAAAGGCCGTGTAACTAACGTTGAAAACGCAGTTACTGATCTTAAGAAAGATTCTGATGGTGACGGTGTATCTGATCAATTTGACAAATGCCCTAACACTCCTGCTGGTAGCGTAGTTGACGGTTCTGGTTGCGTTATTGTATTCCCTAAAGTAGCGGATACTGTTGCAACTACTGCTGTAGCTTACTCTAACATCCAATTTGAATTTGATAGCTCAGTATTACGTACTTCATCTTACCCAGTGTTAGATGCTACTTCTGCTGACTTACGTTCATCTGGTAAAACTGTTGAAATAGATGGTTACGCTTCATCAGAAGGTACTGCTGCTCACAACTTATCTTTATCTAAAGACCGTGCTAACTCAGTAAAAACTTACTTAGTTAACTCTGGTGTTGCTGCATCAAAATTAAAAGTTAAAGGTTACGGTGAAACTAACCCGATAGCTGATAACTCAACTGAAGAAGGACGTATCGCAAACCGTCGTGTTTCTTTCAAACAAAAATAATATCTAACAGATAATATTAAGAAAGCCTCCGGATAACCCGGAGGCTTTTCTTTTTTTTAACTATTTTTGTATTATGTACTTTTTCAGAAAAAAGGATCCTAACCGGCCCACCAGCTTTAACCTTAAGGTAATGCATGTTATTAATGCCATTGCAATAAGCATGTTTTTGCTTGGCATTATCTGGAAACTTATTCAGTGGTTTATCTTAAAAAAGTAAATGAAAACTATTATTAATACCGTTAACGCACCGGCGCCCATTGGCCCATACAGCCAGGCAGTAGCTACCGGCAACCTTTTATTTGTTTCGGGCCAAATACCTATGGACCCAGCTACCGGCGATATCATTTCGACAGATATCAAAGCCGAAGCTAAACAGGTAATGGAAAACCTAAAAGCTATTTTAACAGAGGCCAACAGCGGTTTTGATAAAATAGTAAAAACCACTATTTTTTTGACGGATATGCAAGCCTTTGCCCAGGTAAATGAGGTGTATGGCTCATACTTTACAACCGATTTTCCCGCTCGCGAAACCGTACAAGTATCGGGCTTGCCAAAAGGGGTAAATGTAGAAATATCTGTAATTGCCCTAAAGCCCTGATCTGAATAAAAATTGAACAGCCAGTTTCAAACACCCATTGAGTATTTAAAAGGTGTGGGACTATCCCGTGCGGAAGTTCTTAAAAAAGAACTGGGCATATACAATTTTGAAGACCTGCTTAAACACTTCCCTTATAAGTATATAGACCGTACCCGGTTTTATAAAATAAAAGATATACAGCCCGACCTGCCCTACGTGCAAGTACTGGTACGCCTAAGCAGTAAAGAAATTATTGGCGATAAACGCACAAAACGCCTGGTTGCACAAGCAAAAGACGATACCGGCGTTATAGAACTGGTATGGTTCCAGGGCATTAAATGGGCCGAGAAGACATTGCTACCCGGCAAGGTATATGTGATATTTGGCAAACCCGGCTTTTTTAATGGCAAGGCCCAAATGGCACACCCCGAAATTGATCTGTATAACCCGGCCGCAATAAAGGAAAAAGGCAACCTTACCCTGCAACCTGCCTACAGCTCAACTGAAAAATTAAAAACGTTTACCTTAGACAGTAAAGGCCTGCAAAAATTGATCGCCGGTTTACTTGAACAATGCGCTAAAGATATACATGAAAACTTACCGGCTTATATACTCAACCGCTTTAAACTTGCCCCCAGGGCCGAAAGCTATCGCAATATTCATTTCCCCGATAATGCTAACCAGCTAAAAGAGGCGCAATACCGTTTAAAGTTTGAAGAGCTTTTCTTTTTACAACTAAAGCTATTAAAGAATAAATTGCTTCGCACTCAAAAATTCAAGGGCAATATATTCGAATCGGTAGGTACCCATTTTAACGAGTTCTATCACAACAGGCTACCATTTGCCCTTACCAACGCACAAAAACGGGTGCTTAAAGAGATACGTATTGATACGCAGCGCGGCGTACAAATGAACCGTTTGCTTCAAGGCGATGTGGGCAGCGGTAAAACGGTAGTCGCTTTAATGAGCATGCTAATAGCTATTGATAATGGATTCCAAACCTGTATAATGGCGCCTACCGAAATTTTGGCTAATCAACATTATCAAACTATAAAAAGTTTGGTAGGCGATGGTTTTGTAGACGTAGCCCTGCTAACTGGCTCGGTACCAAAAAAAGCACGGAAAGCTATTCATGAGGGCTTAGAAGATGGTAGCCTCAATATATTAATAGGCACCCATGCATTAATTGAAGATGCGGTACAATACAAAAATTTAGGCTTAGTGGTGATAGACGAGCAGCACCGCTTTGGTGTAGAGCAACGGGCCAGGCTTTGGCGTAAAAACTTAGTGCCACCACATATTTTGGTAATGACGGCCACCCCCATACCACGTACCCTTGCCATGACGATGTACGGCGATCTGGATATATCTGTTATTGACGAATTACCCGTCGGGCGCAAACCTATACAAACCCTGCATTATTACGAAGCACAACGACTGCGGATGTTTGGCTTTATGAAACAGGAGATTGCTAAAGGCCGACAGATATATGTAGTATATCCGCTTATAAAGGAAAGCGAAAAGCTCGACCTGAAAAACCTGGAAGACGGCACCAATACAATGGCGCGCGAATTTCCGCTGCCACAGTATCGCATTAGCATTGTACATGGCAAATTAAAACCTGCCGAAAAAGAATTTGAAATGCAGCGCTTTGTAAAAGGCGAAACGCAAATAATGGTAGCCACAACTGTAATAGAGGTGGGTGTAAACATTCCCAATGCATCGGTTATGATCATTGAAAATGCCGAGCGTTTTGGGCTATCACAACTGCACCAGTTACGCGGTAGGGTTGGCCGCGGTGCCGAGCAGTCGTATTGTATCTTAATGAGCAACGAAAAGTTAAGCCATGATGGCCGTATACGCCTTAATACGATGGTAAAAACTAACAATGGTTTCGAGATAGCCGAGATTGATATGCAACTGCGTGGCCCGGGTAATATAGAGGGCACTCAACAAAGTGGCGTACTCGATTTAAAGGTAGCCGACCTGACTACCGACCAGGATATACTAATACAGGCACGCAAGTGTGTGGAAGAGATTTTTGAGAAAGACCCACAGCTGACCGCGCCCGAAAACCAGATACTGAACATCGCCTTTCAGCCAAAAAACGCAGGATTAAGCTGGGATAAAATATCCTGATAGCAATTTTTCGGCTACAAATATTACATTTGTTCAAACTCCCTCATCAATGAAAAAAATTTTACTATTTGCCACAATTTTATTTTCGGTTACCGGCTTAAAAGCCCAGGATTCGTTACAAATTCGCAAGCTATATGACGAAGCCTTAGTTAACGGACAGGCCTACGAAAACCTGCGTTATATGTGTAAAAAAATAGGCTCGCGTTTAAGCGGCTCGGCCGGTGCGCAAAAATCTGTAGAGTGGAGCAAAAAACTGATGGAAAGCTACGGCTTTGATAAGGTTTACCTGCAAGAAGTAATGGTACCGCATTGGGTACGCGGGGCAAAAGAACAAGGCTATATTATTGATGGCAATAAACGCATTGCTGTACCAATTGCTGCTTTGGGAATGTCGGTAGCTACGCCAAAGGCTGGCCTAACGGCAAACATTGTTGAGGTTAAAAGCTTACAAGAGCTGGCAACACTGGGCGAAAGTGTGATAAAGGGTAAAATAGTGTTCTTTAACGGTGCTTTCGATCCACGGTTTATCGAAACCGGTAATGGATATGGTGCTGCGGGCATACAGCGCTTTGCCGGCCCTGCTGCTGCTGCCAAATATGGTGCTATTGGCGTTATTGTACGCTCGATCACACCTGCATTAGATGATTACCCGCACACAGGTACAACTGTTTATGCAAAAGATGGCAAACAAATACCCGCAGCTGCTATATCAACCCTGGCGGCAAATAAATTGAGCGCCATGCTAAAATTGCGCAAACTGCCTTTGATCAAATTTTACTTTAAACAAAACTGCGAAACCTTGCCCGATGCCAAATCATACAACGTTGTTGGCGAAATAACAGGCAGTAAAAACCCCAATTCGTTTATCACCGTTGGTGGTCACCTGGACTCGTGGGACCTGGCCGAAGGTGCGCACGACGATGGCACCGGTGTAATACAGGCCTTAGAAGTATTAAGGATATTTAAGGCTACCGGCTATAAGCCTAAAAATTCGGTACGCGCCGTATTTTTTATGAACGAAGAAAATGGCGGCAAAGGCGGTTTAAAATATGCCGAAATTGCAATTGCCAACAAAGAAAAGCACATTGCCGCTATTGAAAGCGACGAAGGTGGCTTTACCCCGCGTGGCTTTAGCTTTGAAGGCGCATCATCCTCATTCATTAAAAACCTGAACAAAGAATGGAAACCTTTATTTGAGCCATACGAAGCCGACCACTTAATTGCCGGTGGCAGCGGTGCAGATATTGGCCCTTTAAAAACAACTGGCCCTGGCGTTACGTTAATTGGTTTCCGCCCCGATTCGCAACGTTATTTTGATATTCACCATACACCAAACGATGTGTTTGAGAATGTAAATAAACGCGAGCTGGAATTAGGTGCGGCCGCCATGTCAGCATTGGTGTATCTGATAGACCAGCATGGTTTAAATTTTTAGAGCAGGCTACACTACCCGCTTAAAACATAACGTTAAATTTAAAAACAACATTTAATAGTGCCAGACTCCGAACCCATAAGCCAACGTATAGATTCATTCGCAGCCCTCAAATACAAAGATTTTCGCTCGTATGTAGGTATGCGTTTTTGCTTTACGTTTGCTTATCAAATGCAAGCCGTTATTATTGGCTTTTATATTTATCACCTTACCAAAAGCGCCTTTGCTTTAGGTTTGGTTGGTTTATGCGAGGCCATCCCCGCGGTGGGTATTGCCTTATATGGCGGTTATATTGCCGACAAATCTGAAAAGCGCAAAATGCTGCTGCTGATATTTATCGGGGTGTTTATATCGTCGTTTGTTATGTTTTTGGTTACGCTAAAGCAGGCGGGCAACTACATAAATGTAAGCTGGATAGTGCCTGTAATTTATGTAATGATATTTTGCAATGGCATAGCCCGTGCTTTTTACGGCCCGGCAACCTTTGTAATTTATACCCAAAGCGTACCAAAAGAAATTTACCCAAATGCCAGCACCTGGAGCAGCAGCAGCTGGCAAATTGCCTCTATTTTAGGCCCTGCGGCAGGCGGCCTTATCTATGGCTTTTTTGGCATTACCGTAACGTTTTTAGTTATACTCTTCTTTTTAGTGGTATCGTTAGTGCTGATATACTTGTTAAGATCATATCCGCCTGTTTTTGTACCCAAAGAAAGTATCTGGAAAAGCTTATCAGAAGGTATACATTTTGTGTTTCATAATAAAATGATGATAGGTGCCATGAGCCTTGATCTGTTCTCGGTATTTTTTGGCGGTGCAGTAGCATTACTCCCCGTATTTGCCAACGAGATACTAAAAGTAGGTGCCGAAGGGTTGGGCATTATGCGTGCCACTACATCATTGGGCGCAGTTTTAACTATGCTGGCCATGGCGCGGTTTTCGCCCATGGGTAAACCATGGCGCAATTTACTTATAGCAGTAACCGGCTTTGGATTATCTATTATTTGCTTCGGCTTATCAAAAAGCTTTTATCTGTCGTTGGTGTTTTTATTTACCGAGGGTGCGTTTGATAGCATCAGCGTTATTATACGTGGCACAATTATGCAACTGCTAACTCCCGATCATATGCGCGGGCGGGTATCTGCAGTAAACTCCATGTTCATCGGCTCTTCTAACGAGATAGGTGCCTTTGAATCGGGCACGGCAGCGCGGCTTTTAGGTACTGTACCGGCCGTATTATTTGGCGGCAGCATGACTTTAGCCATTGTAACCATCACCTATTTCAAAACTAAAAAGTTGATACCACTTTCGCTTAATCAAATACAGGTTCCGGCGGCTGTTGAATAACCTTTAGTAAATTGCAGCTTATTTTTAAACAATGGTTTTATATGGATTATTCCATCATTAAAGCAGGAAATAATATTTACCTTTAATAACTATTAATTAAACCAATTGGTTGTAAGGCGTTTGAATATTAACTCTGCAAAGTTGCTGTACCCTGTAGTGGTATGGATGTCATTTTATTTGTCTCCATTCATCAGCCAGGCACAGGACATTGCTACACCCATATACCATCCTAATCTCTTCGCATCAGTAAAAACCCTGCCGGATAGTGATAAGGTTGAAGCTGCCCGCAAATTATACAAAGGTAATTGCCGAAAAATGTCCGAACAAGATGCCTTAAAAAGCCTCGGCGATTTAACGGCCATCGCACACGATCTTAATAATCTTTCACTGGAATGTGCCGTATTTGACATGAAATCCGATTATTATTCGGTAAACAGGGGATACAATAATTTAAGCACCTCCTATTTTGATAAAGCTATAGCACTTGCCGATAAAAACGGCTTGACTTTAGAAAAAGGCATATACCAGCACCGTAAAGCTGTTTATTATTTTGGCTATAAGCGTAATACCGAGGCCTGCCGTTATTTTCTATTATCTGAGGCTAATTTTAGGGAAGTTGGATTTGAAAAAGTGCCCTTTGTAAGCAAACTTTTTACCGAAGCAGCAAATTTCTACTATTCTCTAAACGATTTTGAAGATGCGCGCTATAACCTTTCGCTCGCCTTAAAATACCTAAAGCCTGGTACTGGCAATCGTATAAACATTATAAATACGATAGGGCTAACTTACCGCAACGATGGCCACTATACTACCGCCATGAGGTACTTTAATGATGCTTTAAAGTTGGCTACTACTCAAAAAGATAGTGTTTGGATAGCTATAACGTCGGGCAACATTGGGTCGATATATTTTAACCTACAGCAATATGATAAGGCGGTGCCCTTGATTGAAACCGATTATCGTCAGTCGTTAAAATATAGGCAGATGCAAAATTCGGTTATCGCTTTATTGCGTTTGGTAAAAATAAGCATTGATAGGAACCAGCTTAAAAAAGCAGAGTTGCAACTTGATACTACCGATGCCATTTTGCTTAAAACACCCGAGGATGTGCTTGGGCAAAGGGTAAAATATTATGAATTGCGTGCTTTGCTAAACGATAAGCTCGGGAACAATAAACAGGCGTTGATATACCGCCATCAGTTTGAAACGGCGCGTGATAGCGTAGCGCGGCGGGACAATATTACAGCTATTGAGCGCGTGAAGTTGCAATGGGAAATGGATAGAAGCAGGGAGGAAATTAAACGAATTAAAACCATAGCAGAAAACGACGCGCTTAAGTTAGATGCCATTATTTTAGTTTTGATACTACTTATAGTGATTAGTGCTTTAATTTATAATCAAAAAAGAATAAAAGCCGTAAAAGAAAAAGAACTGCTCGCATCCGAAAAGCTAAGGGTTGATGAAGAGTTAAAGAATGCTACACTTGCACTGCATGGGTACACTGAAAACCTGATGCGTAAAAACATACTTATCGACGATTTTAAAGCCGAAATTGAAAAGCTACAAGTTAAGTTTAATGATAAGGACGGGGCCGATCAGCTAAATAAGATGATGCAGGCCCACATCATGACGGAAGAGAATTGGACCGATTTTAAAAAGCTTTTTAACCGCGTACATAGCGCCTTTTTTTACAATTTGCGCAATAAGTACCCACACCTGTCTGATACTGACACCCGGCTGCTGGCTTTAATAAAACTACGCCTTAACAACCGCGAAATGGCCGGCATGATGGGCGTTACAATTGACGGTATCAAGAAATCTAAACAACGCCTGCGCAAAAAAATGGACATAGCTTTAGATACTGAAATTGAGGATATTGTAAATTCCATATAGTTTTACAGCCCCGCATTACTTCTTTTGTCTCTATTTTGTCCACCTCCTTCCATTCTTCGTAATTTATTAAATATTTGATATTTGATTGTAACTATTGCTTAAATTGCATTAGCAATATTGGCATAAAAAGGCTTAATTAACTGATAGCTAACACAAATCTTCAAGTTAAATTATTAACTGAAGTTTAATAAGCCGGATGCACTTATGCAGAATCCTAAAATACCTTCATCACAGCTAAATATTTAGTGACATGGAAGAAGCCCCTAAGATCAGAAGAAAATGCCCCAAATGCCAGTCGGGGACGCTTACCAGCAGGGCGAGGCGGCATTTTTTAGTGAAAACGTTTTTCTTTTGGTTGCCCATAAAACGCTATCAATGTAATGTTTGCGATAAAAAGACCTACAAATTTGGCAATTTTAAGAACGAGCACCGTATAGCCACATAATATTAGAAAATACTATAGCCCCCCTATTGGGCCGGGCTTTATAAATTATATAGGCTGTCCCTGCCGCTTTTGTTACCGTTACTGTTACCGTTTTACCACCTTGTATTACCCTTACATACCGCCAGTTTAATGGCACATAGGTTTTAAGCGTAAGCGGTACATTATACATCTTTGCCGAAAGCGGACTGCTTAAGCGTACGGTAATTTGATTATGCTTATGCCAGGTACGCACTTTGCTACTTTGCCGTTGGCGCATGTATTTGGTAACATTGGCAAAAGTGGCAATCCAAAGTTTGTTTTGCCTGGCTTGTATATAGCTAAAATACTCGTTTAGTTCCTCTTTTGGTAAAGCTTCCCAACCGATGCCCTCTACGCCGTGTATGGTAAGTACCAGCCATGTATTGTCTTTATTGGCTGTTGTATCTACCCAGGCCTTCATTATGGGTAATGGTGTTTTGGTGGTAGCCCCCCGCTGAAACTGTATGTACTCTTTATCAGTATTGCCTGGGTTGCTTTTGTCGCTGCGGCTAATTTCTTTTAGCCAGGGCTCGGGCATGCGGTTGCGCAGTGCCGGGTATACCTTGTATGCATATTGCATAACGCGTTCATTCTCTGTACCAAATGGCCCCTCTCCCGAGAATGTATATTGCTCCCCTAACTGATTTCTTATTTCCTCCCTGCTCATTTTCAATTCGTAAAGCATGTTAGGCTCATCCAGTATGGCAAGGCGAGGGTGGGTTATCATATGGCTGGCAAATTCGTGGCCTTGCTTAGCGTACCTCCGGATATCGGCCCATGTTGTGCCATGGGCATCGTTATACTCGGGATTATGGTATTCGCCGGGTTTAAAGTCGCCGTTGCGTACTTTTTGGTACAGCTCATCTATCACTTTATAAGCTTCTTCAGGTTGGTTGTCGTCTACCAACGCGCCTGCCTTATAATGATAATCCAGTGCACCAATTAAGCCTAAATACCCTGCTGCCGAGGCCCTTTCGTACAAATTATCCTTATTTGTAGGCATGGTAGCTGTCTCGGCAATAATGGCCTTTACAGGCCTGCCAATGAACTTTCCGTGGTATTTTGAACCGGGTATTTGCCCCGTTATGATAAAGAAGGTAGCCGGAAAATGGTACTTATTTAGCAGTGGCAGAGCTACTTTAAACTGGTTGATAGAGCCATCATCCCAGGTAATAGATACTGCTCCTCTTTTGTCATCCTGCCAGCGGGCTATCTCGGTAACGCCGGTAAGTTGCGCTTTTAGCGTATTAGTTAACAATGCCAAAGTAAGGGCAGGCAATAAAAACTTCTTCATTTTTTTAGGGTTGGTAAGGCTAATATACAAAAGATACCGATGTGCCAAATTCAGTTTTAGCATTGGCTTAAAGCAATTGTTTTTTATTCGACACCTATACTTAAACTATTCCATATTTTTCGTTATTCTTCGTTTTAATTCGTTTTTTTTCGCTGGGTGTCAATCACTAATATAAAATTATTTAGCATATAAACAATAGATAAGCAGCCAGATGTGAAAATATCTTTTTGCTGATTCTTAAAATTGTTTGCCCCCTTAATCGTCTTCCTTAATTGAAGCAGGTCTTTATAATATAAAATAAAAACTTATAAATAAATGAATATTCATTTATATTTGTGTCGGGATTTTATTTATGCGCACAAGAGACAACGGTAAAGAGGAGCTGGTAAAACAGCAGGCTATCCAAATGATTGTGAAGGACGGGTTGGAAGGTTTTAGCATGAACAAACTGGCGCGTGCCTGCAAAATATCGGTAGCCACACTTTACATCTATTATAAAGACCGCGACGACCTTATTATAAAAATAGCATTAGAAGAAGGTAAGCATATGTGCGATGCCATGATTAAGGGATTTGACCCCGAAGCACCTTTTGAAGACGGCATGCGCATACAATGGAAAAACCGCTACGCGTTTATGGCTGCTAACCCTTTGCTGGGTATGTTTTTTGAGCAGTTGCAAAGCTCAACCTATCATATGCAGTTTTTGGACGCCTTTACCGAGTTTAAGCTGGTATTGCATCAGTTCATGAGCAACGTTATCAAGCGTGGCGAAATTGAGCCTATGCCGCTGGAGGTATACTGGTCGGTGGCGTTTGCCCCGCTTTACTCGTTAGTACGCTTTGACAACCAGGGGCGGAGCGTAGGCGGTAAACCTTTTAAAATGACCGACGAGGTGCTTTGGAAAACTTTCGACCTGGTAATAAAGGCATTAAAAAAATGAGCATATTGATAATGGATAATTTTGACCACATATTGCTTTTTAAAACAAACATCAGCTGCGATGATGATAAGGCCTGCCTGCACACCGTACTGAACAACAACGCTGCTGTTGAAAAATGGAGCATAGATACCGACGATGATGACTGCGTATTACGCATCGTATCGCGCACGCTTACCCATCAGCAGATAATTGAATTAATAAACCAACACGGCTACCATTGCTGTGAACTAACCTAAACCAAAATGGAACAACAACCGGCGGTACCGTTTACCGGCTACCAAAAATTCGTGATATTTATACTGGCCATCACCCAGTTTACCGTGATATTGGATTTTATGGTTATGTCGCCCCTGGGCGATATGCTCATGAAATCGCTTAACCTAAAACCGTCGGCCTTTGGCATAGCCGTATCGGGCTACGCGTTCAGTGCGGGCATATCGGGCCTGCTAACAGCAGGCTTTGCCGATAGGTTCGACCGTAAAAAGCTGCTGCTATTCTTTTACATCGGCTTTATTGCCGGTACCATATTTTGCGGTATGGCACATACCTACGCCGTGTTATTGGCAGCCCGTATCATCACCGGCTTATTTGGTGGGGTTATCGGTTCTATATCCATGGCCATTATTACCGATCTATTTGCCTTGCAGCAACGCGGCCGTGTAATGGGCTTTATACAAATGGGCTTTGGCGGCAGCCAAGTATTAGGTGTACCCATAGGGCTTTACTTAGCCAACATTTGGGGTTGGGAATCTCCATTTTGGATGGTAGCCGGCTTAAGCATTATCATCGCGTCGCTTATTGCCATAAAACTAAAACCTGTGGTAGAGCACCTAAAAATGCAACGGGATAAATCGGCCATTAAGCACCTGTGGCATACTGTTGCCAAAAGTAATTACAGGGTAGGGTTTGCGGCAACAGCGCTAATGTCGATAGGCGGGTTTATGATGATGCCTTTCGGCAGCGCATTCGCCATTAATAACCTCGGACTAACCAATGCGCAATTGCCTATGCTGTTTATGGTATCGGGCGTGTGCTCGCTTATTATTATGCCGCTGATAGGTAAGATGAGCGACAAGGTAAGTAAGTTTAAAATTTACGCCGTAGCCTCTGTTTGGATGATGATCATGTGCGTGGTATATACCAACCTGTCGGTAACGCCGCTTTGGCTGGTAATGGTACTAAACGTTTTAATGATGATAGGCATTATGAGCCGTATGATACCCTCATCGGCTTTAATAAGCGCCATACCCGAAATGGCCGATCGCGGCGCTTTCATGAGCATCAACTCATCGTTGCAGCAAATTGCGGGCGGCGTAGCCGCCGCTGTTGCCGGCATGATAGTTACCCAACAAGGCAAAGGTACGCCTTTGCAGCATTATAATGTAGTGGGTTATGTTATTGTGGGTATATCGGTATTGGGTATATTTTTATTATGGCGTGTAAACAACCTTACCAAAAAGAAACAGGACAGCAAAGAAGTGGTGATACCTGAGGAAGCGGCCATTATGCATTAAAGGTTTACATAGTTCGCGAGTTGACTCACCCCCTGCCCCCTCTCTGTTACGCAAAGAGGGGGTTGTTTTTTATGACGTAGATTACCTTTTCTACAAATTGGTATCAATAGCCTACTTGCAGGTATCGCGATACCCTTGTTTTCTTCCCGCTAATACGTATATTTAGTGGTGAATAAGCGGCTGTTAACCAAATATACTATCTACCTCTTCCTTGGCCTGTTTACAGTTGCATTAGCCGGCCAGCTAACATCTCACCTTTACACTATAAATCAATTTTCAAAAATTACCGGGAAGATTATTCATAAACAAATCACGACAACGTCCTATACCGTCGGCGGGCGTTTTACAAAGGGCCGTCCTGTTAATTCTCTTATAGTTACGCTGGATGATCTTCAGCAATATACCCTTCAGCTCGATGATTCCTGGGATATAGATGATTATTTACCCACCGGTACTATTGTTACCTTATATTACCCTACAAAAATGTACGGGTTACTTAGCTTAGATGGCCTTGAACATGAAAACTATGCCGTGCAGGTTGAGGCGAACAATAAAACATTGTATAGCTTTAAACAGAACCAAACTTGGTCGGCAGTATATTATCTAATTTTTTGTATTGGCTTGTTTTACTATCTTCTGCATACCTGGTATCAGGATGCGTAAACTTATTCATATTTACAGCACACGTTAAATTCGCCTTCTGTAGCATAGTTCGCGAGTTGACTCACCCCCTGCCCCCTCCCTCCGTTGGCTAACGGACAAAGAGGAGGTTCTTTTTCTTTATTTACCCTCTTTCCGCTCTGCGGAAAGAGGGTCGACGAGCAAAGCGTCGTCGGGGTGAGTTAATGGCGAGCATGACTGTGGCAATGTCAGAAGCATAGTGGGGTGAGTCAACCCGCCGGGCATATAAATTATTCCCTCACATTCACTATCTTAGTTGCACCTTATCCTTTATCGCAATGAAAAGATCCTTTCTTCTTACCCTAACTATTTCTGCCGCTATGGCCGCAAACGCCCAAGTAAAATTCGATCCCCCAAAAACAAAAGCAAAACCCGTGGTTGATACGCTGCATGGCGTAACCCTTACCGATAACTATCGCTGGCTGGAAGATAAAAAGGACCCTGATGTAATTGAATGGACCAAAAAACAGCATGATTACGGCGAGGAGTACCTGGCCAAAACGCAAAAGGTACACCCCGGCCTTAAAGAAAAAATTGCCGCTTATTTAAATATGGATTACGAAGGTCCGCTGAATACGGTGGGTAAGCGCGTTTTTCAGACGGTGAAGAAAAAGGGCGATAAGCAATATAAAATTTACACTATTATTGATGGTAAAAAAATACTGATATGGGACCCGGTACAGCTTGATACTGCCGGCAAAATATCTACCAGTGGCACCAGCTATACCTATGATGGCGAGCGGGCGGCCATTAGCGCGCAAAAAAGCGGTGCCGAGGTAAACACCGTTTACTTTATTGATACCCGCACCGGCAAACAAATACACGAGCCGCTGACCAACACCATGGGCTTTGATTGGGCGCAGGACCAAAAGCACGCCTACGTTACCCTGCGTAGCCAGGAAGATGTAGACAAGCAGCGACCATTAAAAACCTACTACATTAAAGTTGGCGACCCGATAGAGAAGGCCATTTTTGTAGGCACCACCGCCGACGCGCAAAACAGCTATTACATTTACGATAACCGCTACAGCGATGTAACCTTTAGCGGCGAAGGCGATTTTTACAGCAACAATGTACGCATGCGCCCTACCGGCAGCTTAAAAGAGGGCAAGCAGATATATGCCAGTAAAAAATTCAAGGCTTACCCCGAGGCTATTGGCGACCGCTTTTACATACAAACCAACGATAACGCCCCCAACAGCAAACTAATGGTAGCAGATAAGGCATACCCCGAGTATAAGAACTGGAAAACCCTTATCCCAGAAAGCAGCACCGTAATGGAAAGCTACGTGGTTACCAAAAACAACATTATTATACAGGATAAAAAAGACCTGGAGAGCCGCCTAACTATTTACAGCCTGAACGGTAAAAAACTGCGTGCCATGCCCCTACCCGAAAAAGGCAGCATAGGCGGCATTAGTTACGACCGCGAGGAGGATTTGTTGTACATATCGCTGGTTACCTTTACATCGACCCCCAAAACTTATGTGGCATCGCCGAAGGATTATGAGTGGAAGCTGTTTTACCAGCGCCACCTGCCCGTTGATATGAGCGAGATAGTAGGCGAGATTAAATTCTACATCTCTAAAGATGGCAGCCGTGTACCGGCCTTTGTGGTGCACCGCAAGGACATAAAGCTGGACGGCAGCAACCCGGTGCTGTTAACTGCCTATGGCGGTTTCCAAAGCGGTATTAAACCCCGGTATTATGGCTTTTATGCCCCATTTATACAAGCTGGCGGCATAGTGGTTGAGCCGGGCATACGCGGGGGCGACGAGTTTGGCGAAAAATGGCACCTTGACGGGATGCTGGCCAAAAAGCAAAACAGCTTCGACGATTTTTATGCCTGCGCAGAGTGGCTGATCAAAGAAAAGTATACTACCGAAAGCAAAATTGTAGCCTTAGGCGGCAGCAACGGCGGCTTACTAATGGGTGCAGCCGCTACACAACGGCCCGACCTGTTTAAAGCCATTGTATGCGAAGTTCCGCTGCTGGACATGCTGAGGTACCATAAATTCCTGATAGCGCGTTACTGGATACCGGAGTACGGTTCATCGGAAAATGCCGAGCAGTTTAAGTGGCTGCTGCGCTACTCGCCTTACCAAAACATACGTGTGGGTGTAAACCTGCCGCCTATGCTGGTAACCGCCGGCGCCAACGATACCCGGGTTGACCCTATGAACGCCAAAAAATTTGTAGCCGCCCTGCAAAACAACCCCGGCCAGGTTAGCCCGATAATATTACACATGGATTTTGACAGCGGCCACGGCAGCGGCCAAAGCACCCAGCAGGCTATCACCAACTGGACGTTTGTATTTGAGTATGTGATGAACCAATTGGGGATGTAAAAGAAAGTAAGCCCTTCAGTTTAAACTGGAGGGCTTTTATTATTATGCGACAGATAGCAAAATTTAAAATAGAAGATGTTTTTATTATTACTGGCAGAGGAAAAGTACTCGCTGGTAATATGTTAGAGGGGTCTGTTAACGCAGGCAATTATTTAACATTGCTGATCAACGCAGAAGATGTGCTATACAAAATTGAGGGTATTGAGGCTATATCAACAGTCGAAAAATACAATACTGGCTTACTGATTAAAGCAGAAAATAACCCAGACTTGTCGTTATTAGATAATTTGAAAGGGCAAACTATTTCGATATTGACAATTAACCCCGCCCCATCATTTCCCTAACATCAGCTTCCGTCCCTTTAAACGGCCCGGCGTTCTCTATTTTTAGGGCGGCCATGGCCGATGCGAATTTGCCGGCATCGGCTATACCATCGCCTTTTACACGGCGGGCCAGGTAGCCGGCCATATAGGTATCGCCGCAACCGGTGGCGTCTACCACATCGGCAGGTTTGTAGGCGGGGATATCGTAAAACACGCCGTAAGCATATATCACCGAACCCATGCTGCCCAGGGTAATTACTACTTCTTTTACACCCCAGCTTGCCAAAACCTTTGCCCCCTGGCGTATATCTGTAAGGCCGGTAAGTACTTCAAGCTCGTGCTCGTTGGCCTTTAAAAACTTTACGTGTTTAAGCGCCTCCTGCTTTTCGGGCCAGTCTATGGCGCGTACCTGCTGGTCAACCACCTCGCGCAGGTAGCCCTGTGCATCTAACGATACCTGCCCGCGCATGGCCAAAGCTTTGATCATCTCAACCGACATATCGTCGGCCAGCAATGGCCCCAGGTGATATATCAGCGAGTTTACATCCTGCAATTGTTCTGCCGTAAAAGCGTCGGCTTTTTGCAATACACGTTGGGTGCGGTTGTCCTGGTTATCGCCATAAATATTCTCGAAATATACGCTATAGGTACTGGCCAGGGCTTTTACTTTAACGCCCAGTTCGCGTAAATCGGTAACCGACTTTAGCTCGCTATCGGCAAGCGCCGTTACCAGGGCATAACCTACCCCCATGTTGCGTATAGCGTGCGAAAAATAAAATGCCGTGCCGCCCGCCATATGCCTCACAGCACGCGGGGTTACCACCTTATCTAAGGTAATATGGCCAATACAGCAAATGTCAAACATGTGGTCGGTTAGGTTATTCATTACAAATGTAATATTGCCTGTTAATTAATCTGTTAACCATTAAAATAAATATCTCCTTATATTAAACCACTTCGGTGCTTTTTAACTTCAAAGCATCATCCTGCTTATTTGCCTGCCGGTATTTAGCCAGGTTAATAAGCAGCACACTTAGCAAAATAATAAACAAGCCGGTTATTTGCAGCCAGGATATATGCTCGTGTGCAAACAGTACGCCAAGCAATACCGCAATAACCGGGTTTACATAGCTATGGGTGCTTACCTGCGTAGACGGGCGCACCTGTAGCAGCCATATATAAGCCGTATAAGCAGCTATCGACCCAAACAGCACCAGGTAAACAATAGCCATCCACGATTGGGCGGGCACGCTGGTAATATCAAACCCATTAAACTCGTGATGTATGATACCTGCGGGTAAAAACGCAAGCCCTGCCACTACCATTTGCCATGCGGTATTTAAACGCGCAGGGCTGCTACTGGTTTTATTTTTTGAGTACAACGACCCCAGTACCCAAGCCATGGGCCCAAATACCAGTAATACCATGTTCCATAATTGGCTGCTGCTGTGGGTGCCGCTAAGTGTTTTGGTTACCTGTTCGCCAAATAAAAGCAGCACGCCGGCAAAGCCTATTATCAGCCCAAAAATAGTTTCGCGGCTTTTAAAATTTACGCTCCAGTTAGCCGTATCTAACAACACAAACCACATGGGCGCTATAGATACCATTATGGCTACCATAGCACTTGGCAAGGTTTGCTCAACCCATATTACAATGCCCGTTGCCGCGGTAAGCATTAGTATACCGCTGATGCCGGAGTTGATGATGTCCTTTTTCACCCAAACCTTATCGCCATTTATACCGCACCAGGCCAGCATTAGTACACCGGCCAGCGTATACCTAAATGCGCCCATTAACATTGGCGGAAAGCCATGTATAGCCATTTGTATAAAAAAATAAGTTGATCCCCACACAATGTAAACCGTAGCAAAGGCAACGATAACTAATAACGGAGAGGCTTTTTGATGAGGCATTATAGGGCTTTAAGGTGTGCTAATTTACAGGATTAATGTAAATACCCCATAACTCTATAAACAGCGCGATGTAAAATAGCCGAACTATACTGCAAGAATAAGGTTACCGGCATCTTGTAAATTTCATAATGCCCTCAAAATAAGAATACTGCTGGTATTTATTATATTGCGGTACCTTATCAATTTAAATTAACCGCCATGAGATTTATCCGCCCAGTGCTTATTTTTTTATTATCAGTACTGTTACTTGTATTAGTTACCGGCCTGGTATACGAGCAGGTAAGCCGCCTAAACGCACGTAAGCTATACGCTGCAAACCAAACCTTTGCCGATGTTGGCGGCTACAAGTTGCATTACAAAGCTACCGGCACGGGCAAACCTCTGGTAGTTTTTGAATCGGGATTAGACGCGGGCGGATCGCTTTGCTGGTATAAGGTACAACCCGAAATTGCCCGCTTTGCCAGCACTTTTACATATGACAGGGCCGGCACGCTATTAAGCGATAACAGCCCTAACCCAAAAACCGGCTATCAAATGGCGGTAGATTTGCACACTTTGTTAAAAAACACCGGGTACCCCGGCCCATATATTTTAGTGGGACATTCTATGGCAGGCATCATTCTGCGCAGCTTTGTACAAAAATATCCTGATGAGGTCGCCGGCGTTGTATTTGTTGATGCATCGCACCCCTTACAGGTAAAAAGGTTTGCCAAATTCCCTGCTTTAGGTATCACCTCCCCACCTAAATGGCTGGTAAGGTTACAATGCGATTTTGGGTTTACGCGATTGTTTTATCACGAAGATTACCCATCTACCAAACCGACAGATAGCGTAAATGTAATTGATAATGCTTTTATGCCGGTAGCCATGCCCGCGGTAATTGACGAGATAAATTCCTTTAGCCCAATGGCCGACAGCGCCGCTACAATGAAAAAATTTGGTAACATCCCGCTAATCGTATTAACGGGTACCGCTAAAAAGCGCGAAACCGAATTTACAGATGCTAAAACAGGCAAGGAGTTTATGAAAATATGGATGGAACTGCAAAATGACCACCTAAGCCTGTCTACCAACAGCAAGCATATTTTAGCGCCAAAAAGCGGGCACTACATACAAATCGATCAACCCGAATTAGTAATAGACGCGGTTTGCCAATTGGTAAATAAACCCAAGCCTTAATTCACCATAAACGGCGCTGTACAAATAAAATCGGTTATCAGCAGGCCCTTTTCGCCGTGGCTGGTTTCGATGGTATGGATATACTTGTACGATTTTGTCAGCTGGTCAAACCCCTGGTCTATTACCTTTATATGCAGATCATCAAACCCAAAGTTCACGCTGTTTTGCAGGCATAACAAGGTATAATTATTAACTGGTAAGAAATCGTCGGTATAGCCCTGGTTATGCAGATCGATAACACGTGATGTAATGGTGTGGTTAAGCGTTTTGCCTTTTAATGCTTTCATTGGGTGATGCTTTTGTGTAATAGACTTAGCCTTTGGGCGGTTTACTAAACAAAAAACAAATATTAATCCAAAAAAAGCCGATCAGGCCAAACACGGAAATTAATTATCAATAAAAGTTAATAACTTTTAGTTAATCTCTAAAATCAATACTGAATGTGCTGCCTTTATTTACCTCGCTTTGTAAAGTAATGCTACCGCCCAGGCCGGTGATATGGTTATGCACCAGGTACAAGCCTATACCTTTACTATCGCCATGGTCGTGAAACCTTTGGTTAAGGCCGAATACTTTGCCTTGTACTTTTTCCATATCAAAACCTACCCCCTCGTCGCTAAAAATAAGCCTTGTATGCCGTGGTTGTTTTTGAGTAGTAATGTTAATAACCGGCGCATGGCCAGGCTTAGCATATTTAATAGCGTTGGTAAGCAGGTTTAAAAAAACACTCTCCAAATAGGCTTTATTGAAATTCACATATCCGGCGTCTTTGAAATCTACATGAATAACTGCCTTTGAGTTTTTTATAAGGGAGTCTAATGAGTTGAGCACTACATTAAGGCATTGCTGCAGGCTTAGCTGGCTGGTGTGTTCTTTTAAAACTTCTTTTTGCCCTAAGGCATCTATATAACTGTTCAGCGTAGCTTTCAGGTTATCGGCAGATCCTTTTAGCATTTCTATAAACTGCAAAGTTTCGGCGTCCTGTATTTTGTTCACGTCCATCATCTTAAAAACCGTTAACAAATTGTTTACCGGCGAACGCAGATCATGCGATGTGGTGTACGTAAGCTGCTTTAATTCGTGGTTGATATCGGTTAAGTTGGCAATAAGCGCGTTGCGGTCTTCTTCCAGTCGCTTTTTGTGCGTAACATTTTTGGCGATGGCATAAACCGTTTGTGTTGCCTCAACAGGTACTGATGTCCAGGATAGCCAAACTATTTCGCCATCCTTTTTAACATACCGGTTTTCGTAGTTTAAAAGCGGGTAGGCCTTTTTTGTTAAATAATTTCGGTGCTGGGCAGTGGTGTCTTTATCATCCGTATAAATAAAATCGTTAATGGGCCGGGCCATTAATTCTTCGTTAGTGTATCCTAACAGTTTGGATACAGCGGGATTTATCCGTTTGAAATATCCATCAAAACCGGCAATGCACAGCATGTCCGGAGAGATATCAAAAAAAAGGCTTACGTCAAACAAATCAGGTTTAGCCGGGGTATCTTTAGCCATCATAACTTTAGTACGTGTAATGTTACTGCTTTGTTATAATTGGCATAAACATACAAAACTTAGGCAAATGTTAAAATAAACCATATTACATGAAAAAGCATGCATAGCTACGCAATAAGTGTTTATATATTTAATATTATTGCACAGGTAAATACCGCTACCTTTACTGCTAATACATGAAAGCAACTATACTGATCATAGACGACGAGGTAAAGCTTAGCGCACTACTATCCAGGATAATTGAGCTGGAGGGCTTTAAGGTTGTACAAGCGCATACCGGCAAGGACGGTTTGAAACTATTGGAGCAGGAAAATGTGCAAGTGGTACTTAGCGATGTAAAACTACCCGACGTAAACGGCGTTGACCTGGTTAAAACCATTAAAGCCAAAAAGTCATATGTAGAGGTGATAAACCTTACCGCCTATGGCACTATTAACGATGGTGTACAGTCAATAAAAAACGGTGCCTTTAATTACATTGTTAAGGGCGACGATAACGATAAAATTATACCGTTGTTAAACCAGGCGGTGGATAAGGCCCAATTACAACAAAACGCGTTTAATGCTGAGAATAAAGTGGCGGGCAAACATAGCTTCGCTCAAATAATCGGGCAATCAAAAGCTATAACCGGGGCAATAAACCTGGCGCGCAAGGTAGCCGCTACCGATACTACTGTATTATTATTAGGCGAAACCGGTACCGGTAAAGAGGTATTTGCATCGGCCATACACCACGAGAGCCAGCGCAGGCTGATGCCTTTTGTAGCTATTAATTGCAGCAGCTTTACCGGCGAGTTACTTGAAAGCGAATTATTTGGTTACAAGGCAGGCGCATTTACAGGCGCCACCAAAGACAAAAAAGGCCTTTTTGAAGAGGCGCATCACGGCAGCATATTTTTAGATGAGATAGGGGAAATGAGCCTGGAGTTGCAAGCCAAGCTTTTGCGTGTGCTGGAAAGCAAAACCTTTATTAAACTGGGCGATACCCAAACTACCAAAGTAAACATACGCATAATGGCGGCTACCAACCGCGACCTGCAAAAAGAGGCCGACGAAGGCAGGTTCCGTTTAGATCTTTACTATCGCTTATCGGTATTTACCATAGCGCTGCCATCACTTAACGAGCGGAAGGACGATATAGAGCTGCTGGCTAAATACTACCTTGGCTTTTTTACCGACAAAACCTCCAAACCGGTTAAAATGAGCGATGAATTTTTATCCTTGTTAAAAAAGCACAACTGGAAAGGCAACATACGCGAGCTGAAAAATATTATGGAACGATCTGTAATATTAGCCGACGATATACTTACACCCGATACCCTGCC
Organism: Inquilinus sp. KBS0705; assembly: GCA_005938025.2. Classification (NCBI taxonomy): domain Bacteria; kingdom Pseudomonadati; phylum Pseudomonadota; class Alphaproteobacteria; order Rhodospirillales; family Rhodospirillaceae; genus Inquilinus; species Inquilinus sp. KBS0705. The sequence continues at coordinate 187,258 of VCCI02000005.1, forward strand.
GCTGCAGTTTAACCACCAGGCCGCCGAGACCAACTCACTCGATCTGCAAAGTATCGAAAAGCAGCACATTAGTAAGGTACTGGCCTACACCAAGGGCAACAAAACCGAAACCGCCCGCCTGCTGGGTATTGGTTTAACTACACTATACCGCAAAATAGAAGAGTACAACTTAGCTTAATAAGTTACCCCCCCTTCTGCTACCACCCCATTTTGAAAATAACAGCTCCATTGCGATAAAACCCGCCGTTTTGTCAAGTCGAAGCTTTTATAAATTTTCTCCGTTTTCGCCCCAAAATGAAAAACACCCTACCATTATGGAAGGGTTGCCCTTTTTACAAGCAAGGGTAAAGCACCCTAATATGCTCTATTACATACAGTTATAAAAAATATTGTAAAATGGCATTAAATTGGTTGTGCGGCGGCAGCAATGGCCCCGATCAATTTACTTCTTGAAAAGATATCTGAACAACTGTTTTCATATAAGCTATTCTTTAAAATAATTATCAATGCCTGCAAGCACTGTTAAAATAACTATATGACAACACATTTAAAGAAGCTTTCGGCAGCAGGCATGCTGGTTACACTTGGTATTATTTTTGGCGATATTGGTACCTCGCCGCTATATGTTTTTCAAACCCTGCTTATAGAGGGTGGCAAAGTAAACGAAAGCCTGGTATTGGGCTCCATATCCTGCATATTTTGGACATTAACCCTGCAAACGACCTTTAAATACATTTTTATTACCCTGCAAGCCGATAACCGGGGCGAGGGTGGTATATTTTCGCTTTACGCCCTGGTAAGGCGCTATGGCAAATGGCTGGCCATACCTGCAATAATTGGTGCCGGCACACTATTGGCCGATGGTATTATAACCCCGCCTATATCGGTAACCTCGGCAATTGAAGGTTTAAACCTTGTACCAGCCTTTTCAAAAGAAATTGTGCCCGGCAATAACCTGGTATTGATAATTGTAATTACTATAATGATACTGCTGTTCTTTTTTCAGCAGTTTGGTACCAAGGTAGTAGGGTCGGCATTTGGCCCTGTAATGTTAATATGGTTTTTAATGCTGGGCACTTTAGGCTCGTTACAATTAATACATTATCCACAAATTTTTAAGGCTTTAAACCCCTATTATGGCGTAAGGTTATTAATAGATCATCCGAATGGCTTTTGGCTTTTAGGCGCGGTATTTTTATGTACAACCGGCGCCGAGGCCTTATATTCTGACCTTGGCCATTGCGGCCGCAAAAACATACAGGCCAGCTGGATATTTGTAAAAACCGCTTTAATGCTTAATTACCTTGGGCAGGGTGCATGGGTATTAATGCAACCAACAGGCAAAAACTTTAATGGCGTAAACCCATTTTTTGAGATAGTGCCTCACGCTTTTTTAATACCAAGTATTGCCATTGCCACAATGGCAACCATTATTGCCAGCCAGGCCTTAATAAGCGGCTCGTTCACCCTTATCAGCGAAGCCATCAGTATGAATTTTTGGCCGCGTATAACGGTTAAATACCCGTCAAACATTCGTGGGCAAATATATATCCCCAGCATTAACTGGATACTGTGCATTGGCTGTATTGCCGTATCGTTATACTTTAAAACTTCGGCCTCTATGACAGCGGCTTATGGCTTCTCAATCACCATAGCCATGCTGATGACCACTATATTAATGTATTACTTTATGCGCTACGTTAAGCATTGGCCGTTGTGGTTGGTTACCATAATATTATGCGTATTCCTGTGTGTCGAGTTTTCGTTTTTTGTTGCCAACGCTATTAAAATATTAAAGCGTTTGTTTTTCCTGGTGTTTGAGTTTGGTTTGATATTTACCATGTACATATGGTTTAGGGCCAGAAAAATAAACAACCGCTTTTTGCACTTTATTGATCTGAAGGACCAGATACCATTACTTAAAGCCCTGAGTAACGATACCGGCGTATCAAAATACGCTACACACCTTATTTACTTAACCAAGGCCAACAACGGCAAGCAAATAGAGCAAAAAATAATGTACTCTATTTTAAGCCGCAAGCCTAAAAGGGCGGATATATACTGGTTTGTACACATCGAACGCACTGACGAGCCCTTTACCATGGAGTACACTGTTGACGAAATAGAAAAAGACAAACTGATACGTGTAGAATTTAGATTAGGTTTTAGGATACAGCCACGTATAAATGTGCTATTCAGAAAAGTTGTTGAAGATATGGTTAAGCGCCGCGAACTGGATATTACCAGCCGTTACGAATCATTAAACAAATACAAACTGGCAGCCGATTTCCAGTTTGTGATTATGGAAAAATTCCTGTCGTACAACAATGAATTTAGCCTGAGTGAAGGTTTTATACTAAATAGCTATTTCGCCATTAAAAGGCTGGCGCAAACCGAAGCCAAAGCCTTTGGCCTTGATACCAGCGAAACACGTATAGAAAAGATACCATTGGTTGTTAACCCGTTGGTTAACATTAACCTGCACCGGGTAGAGGTTGCTAATTAGTGCCTGTTAGTAAACATACGCTTTAATACCCCTGCTATATTCTTTTGAAAAAAACCCTTCCATTTTGGTAGGGTTTTTTGCTTTTAAAAGCTATCATTTTTCCTATTTATAACTACATAATACTAATAATCAATTAGTTATAAAAGACCTCGTTTTCATGGTATCAGTATTGGCATAGCTGGCTAAAATATTAATACTATGATCACAATACTTCTGTTCCTGGCCATCGTGCTTAGCTGGTGGTTCATTTTTAAATCAATCGACTGGTTCGAAAAAATCTAATTCATCATGATCGCATTATTCATCATTTCTATCGCAGTTTTTTTATACATGGTATATGTACTGCTTAAACCCGAAAACTTTTAACTAAAACACAATGAACACTGAATTATTTGGAATCATTGCCTCGTTGGTTATTACCCTGTTAATAGCTATTCCGCTGGGTAAGTACCTGGCAAAAATGTTTGGCGGCGAAAAGGTTTGGACCGATTTTATGGCTCCCATAGAAAATGGCATCTATAAATTATCGGGCATTAACCCCAACGAGCCCATGAACTGGAAACAGTTTTTAAAAGCAATGATGGTTATTAACCTGCTTTGGCTGGTTTATGGCTTTTTTGTTTTAATGCAGCAGGACAAACTCCCGCTAAACCCCGACGGTAACCCCGGCATGCCAGCCGACCTGGCCTTTAATACCATAATCAGCTTTGTGGTTAACTGTAACCTGCAACACTATAGCGGCGAAAGCGGCGCTACTTACCTTACCCAGCATTTTATATTTATGTTTTTGCACTTTACCAGTGCAGCAACAGGTATAGCCTGCGCGGTGGCGGTATTTAAAGCCTTCCGCGACAAAACCACTACTAACCTGGGTAATTTTTGGAACTATTTTGTAAGATCAATTACGCGCTTGTTGTTACCACTATCGGTAATAGTAGCGCTGATATTGACCTTTAATGGCACGCCTGCAAGCTACGCAGGCAAAGATCAGTTTATATCATTACAAGGCGATACGGTACACGTATCGCGCGGGCCCGCGGCACAAATGATAGCCATTAAACACCTGGGCACAAATGGTGGCGGCTGGTTTGGTGCAAACTCGGCACACCCGCTTGAAAACCCAAATTACTTAACCAATATGGTTGAGATTATCTCGCAATTTATCATACCGGTAGCCTTGATACTGGCATTCGGTTACTTTATACGCCGTAAAAAATTAGGCTGGGTAATATTTGGCGTAATGGCTATAGGAATGTTTATGCTGATGATACCATCCATCACCAGCGAGCTTGGCGGCAACACTGCCATCGCCAAAATGGGTATTACCCAGGCCACAGGCGCAATGGAGGGCAAAGAAACCCGCTTTGGCCCTGCTGCTACCGCCTATTGGAGCACGCTTACTACCATTACCTCTACCGGGTCGGTTAATGGCATGCACGATAGCACTATGCCCCTTACCGGCTTATGGCAATTATTAGCCATGATGATAAACGGCTTTTTTGGTGGTTGCGGTGTAGGTATACTAAACTACCTCATCTACCTTATCATAGCTGTATTCATATCCGGCTTAATGGTAGGGCGTACCCCCGAGTTTTTAGGCCACAAGGTTGAAGCGCGCGAAGTTAAAATTGCCGCTTTAATTACCCTGCTTAGTCCCTTCCTTATTATGGCAGGTACAGCCGCTGCAGCCTTTGTATTTACCAATCACGTTAATGCCGACTGGGCGGTTAAGCCTTCGGCATGGTTAAACAACCCTGGGTTCCATGGCTTTTCTGAAATGTTGTACGAGTATACCTCGGCGAATGCCAACAACGGATCTGGTTTTGAAGGCCTGGGCGACAATAACATCTGGTGGAACGTAACAACCGGCTTTGTACTGATACTGGGTAGGTTTTTACCAATTATTGGCCCCGTAGCCATTGCAGGCATGCTGGCACAAAAAAAATACATCCCCGAATCTGCCGGAACATTGAAGACCGATACTGTCACCTTCGGCCTGATGACGTTTGCCGTAATACTTGTTTTAAATGCATTATCGTATTTCCCTGCCCTGGTCCTTGGCCCTATTGCAGAGTTCTTTTCAATGCCTAAGTAATTAATCACATGAAATCATCAAATAAATTATTCGAACCTGCTTTAGTGCAAACCGCGCTTAAAGAGTCGTTCATAAAACTTAACCCTAAAGTGATGCTTCGTAACCCGGTAATGTTTACCGTTGAAGTAGGCACCGTTATTATGCTGTACATGACAGTTTACAGCCTTTTACACAGCGGCCAGGGTTCATTCGCTTATAACTTTATCATATTCGTTGTACTGTTGCTTACCCTGCTATTTGCCAATTTTGCCGAGGCCATCGCCGAAGCACGTGGTAAGGCACAGGCCGATAGCTTACGCAAAACCCGCGAAGAAACACCTGCCAATGTGTTACTTAAAGATGGAACTGTGATCGTACGCTCGTCAAACGAGTTGCGCAAAGGCGATGTGTTTGTATGCGAGGCCGGCGATACCATCCCTACCGATGGCGAGATAACCGAAGGCCTGGCTACTATAGATGAATCGGCCATTACCGGCGAATCGGCCCCGGTTATACGCGAGGCTGGCGGCGATAAATCATCAGTAACAGGAGGTACAAAAGTACTTAGCGATAAAATTAAGGTAGTAGTAACTACCGAGCCGGGCGAAAGCTTTCTGGATAAAATGATAGCCCTGGTAGAGGGTGCATCGCGCCAGAAAACACCGAACGAAATTGCGCTAACTATTTTGCTGGCCAGCTTTACATTGATATTTATTATTGTATGCGTTACGCTGAAACCCTTTGCCGACTACGCTAATACCCCTATTACCATTGCAGCGCTCATTTCTTTGTTCGTTTGTTTAATTCCTACAACTATCGGTGGCCTGTTATCGGCCATTGGTATTGCAGGGATGGACAGGGCTTTACGTGCAAACGTGATCACCAAATCGGGCAAAGCGGTAGAGACAGCAGGTGATATAGATGTGTTGCTGTTAGATAAAACCGGCACCATCACTATTGGTAACCGTAAGGCTACACAGTTTTGGCCGGCACCCAATGTATTGCCCGATGACCTGATCAAAGCCGCCGTATTATCTTCACTGGCTGATGAAACACCGGAGGGTAAATCTATTGTTGAGCTGGCACAGCAAAGCAACACGCATATATCCCTTGCCGCGCATCAAAATGCCGAGTTTATCAAATTCACTGCCGAAACCCGCTCGAGCGGCATAAATACTGCCGATGGTTTACGCATACGCAAAGGAGCTTTTGATTCTATCAGGAACCTGTCGGTAAGTGCCGGCCACAAGTTTTCTGCCGAGGTTGAAGACCGTGTAAAAGCCATTGCATCTAATGGTGGTACGCCGCTGGTGGTATCGCAAAACGAAGTAGTGCTGGGCACTATTGAGCTGCAGGACATTATAAAACCCGGCATAGCCGAGCGTTTTGAGCGCTTGCGCAAAATGGGTATAAAAACAGTAATGGTAACCGGCGATAACCCGCTTACCGCCAAGTTTATTGCCGAAAAGGCCGGTGTTGATGATTTTATTGCCGAGGCCAAGCCCGAAGATAAAATGAACTACATTAAACAAGAACAGCAAAGCGGCCGCCTGGTAGCCATGATGGGCGACGGCACAAACGATGCCCCTGCCCTTGCCCAGGCCGATGTAGGCGTAGCCATGAATAGCGGCACACAAGCCGCCAAGGAGGCCGGCAACATGGTTGATTTGGATAACGACCCAACCAAACTGATAGAAATTGTGGAAATAGGAAAGCAATTGCTTATTACACGCGGCACGCTTACCACCTTCTCGATAGCTAACGACGTAGCAAAATATTTTGCCATTGTACCGGCGCTGTTTATAGCTTCCATACCCGCCTTGCAGGCCATTAATATTATGCACCTGCACAGCCCCGAAAGCGCCATCCTGTCGGCAGTAATATTTAATGCCATTATTATCCCTATGCTGATACCATTGGCCTTAAAAGGTGTTGAATACAAACCGATTGGTGCCAGTGCCCTGCTACGCCGCAACCTGCTTATATATGGCCTGGGTGGAGTAATTGCCCCATTCATAGGCATTAAATTAATTGATCTGCTTATATCATTAATGTTTTAATCTATAACATCATGAACTCAAATATCATAAAAGCCATACGCCTTACACTGGTACTAACCGTACTGTTGTGCGTATTATATCCGGTGGTTATCACATTCGCAGCTAAGCTTTCAAAAGGGCAGGGCAATGGCGAAACCATCACCGTAAACGGCAAAGTAGTAGGTTATGCCAACGTTGGCCAAAGCTTTACACAAGCTAAATACTTTTGGGGCAGGCCATCGGCTGTAGCCTATAACGCAGCAGGTTCGGCAGGCTCAAACAAGGGCCCAAGTAACCCCGATTATTTAAAGGATGTGAGTAACCGTATAGACACATTGCTTAAATATCATCCCTACTTAAAACGTGGCGATATCCCCTCTGAAATGGTAACTGCATCCGGTAGCGGTCTTGATCCGGATATATCACCGGCTGCGGCCAATATCCAGATAAAACGCATTGCTGATAACCGCGGCTTAACCATACAACAAGTTACCAACCTGGTTAATCAACATACCGAAGCACCTTTATTAGGCTTGTTTGGCCCATCAAAAGTGAACGTATTAAAATTAAATGTGGCACTTGACGCGTTAAAGAAATAATACAAACCAGGTATTGACCAATAAAGCCAACCGCTTTGCGGTTGGCTAATTAAGTTATGGCAGAAGAGCATAAAGATAATTCGGTAAGAGACTTCATTGACCTGGTAAAGAAAAGCAGGCGGGGGAAGCTAAAAATATACATTGGCATGAGCGCCGGTGTAGGTAAAACGTACCGTATGCTGCAGGAAGCCCATGCCTTGCTAAAAAATAACATAGATATACAAATAGGTTATATTGAAACACATAACCGTGCCGAAACGCATGCATTGCTGGCCGGCCTGCCCGTTATAACCCGGCGCAAAATATTCTATAAAGGGAAAGAACTGGAAGAGATGGACCTGCAAGCTATACTTAACCGTCATCCCGAAGTAGTAATAGTTGATGAATTAGCTCACAGCAATATTGAGGGCAGTAAAAATGCGAAACGCTGGCAGGATGTAAGAGACATTTTAGAAGCCGGCATAAGCGTTATCACCGCTCTAAATATTCAGCATTTAGAAAGTTTGAACGAAGAAATAGAAAACATTACCGGCATTGCCATAACCGAGCGCGTGCCTGATAAGGTGCTGGAAATTGCCGACGAAATAGTGAACATCGACCTTACTGCCGATGAATTAATATCGCGCCTTAAGGAAGGGAAAATATACGATAAGGCTAAGGTAGCGACGGCGCTCACTAACTTTTTCCGCAGCGATAAGATACTGCAACTGCGCGAGATAGCTTTAAAAGAAGTAGCACACCATTTAGAGCGGAAGATAGATGTTGAAGTACCCAAGCAGATAAAGTTAAGGCCCGAAAAGTTTTTGGCTTGTATATCATCCAACGCCGAAACCGCCCGTATAGTGATACGTAAAACAGCGCGGCTGGCATCATACTACCGCTCGCCATGGATAGTGTTGTATGTGCAAAGCAGCAGCGAAAGCCTTGACCGCATTAAGCTGGATAAACAGCGCCATTTGATAAATAACTTTAAACTAGCAACAGAGCTTGGTGCCGAACTCATCAAGCTTAAAAGTGACGCCATCACACACACCATTATGAAAGTAGCCGAAGAAAAAGAAGTAACCACTATATGTATTGGCAAGCCGCATTTAAATTTATGGCAGGTGATACTTAGAACGGCTATATTTAACGAATTACTCCAAAAAATTGCATCAACAGAAACTGATTTAGTCATATTATCATGAAAGTAAAAACTAAACTCCGGTTAGGCTTCGGCTTTTTATTTATAGTGGTGCTGTTTTTTGGCGCCACCGCCCTTTTTTACATCCGCGACATTTCGGAAAACTCAAAGGTTATCCTTAAAAACAATTACGAATCGTTAAGCTTTGCGCGAGAGATGCGTAACGTGTTAGATGAGAACAGCTTACCGCTATCGCCGGGGTCATCACAAAAATTTGATGCCGAGCTGATAAAGCAGGAACACAATATAACCGAGCGCGGTGAAGGGGAACTAACGGCAAATTTACGCGCTGCATTTACCCAATTAAAAGCCCCCGCTACTAACCCGACAACCCGGTTACAGGCCGACAGGACCATTAGAAAAAGCCTCAGCGAAATTGAGCGCCTTAACATGAATGCCATAGTGCGCAAAAACGATCATGCGCGGGCTTCAGTTAGCCGTGCAACCTTGTTTTTAGGCTTGGTTGGCACTTTTACCTTCCTGGTGCTATTCAGCTTCAGTGTTAATTTCCCGGGGTTTATTGCCAACCCGTTGCGTGCCCTTTTAGAGGGTATCCGCGAGATTGGACAAAAAAACTACAACAAACGCCTGCACTTTGAAAAGAACGACGAGTTTGCCGAAGTGGCCGGCGCCTTTAACTTAATGGCATCGCGCTTAAACGAGTGGGAGAACAGCAACCTGGCTACCGTAATATCCGAAAAACGGCGAATAGAGACCATTATTGAGCAAATGCAGGATGCCATTTTTGGTATCAACGAAAAGCAGGAAATACTTTTTATGAATGATGCCGCGCGTAAAACACTGAATATCAACGACGAAAAAGTTATCGGCAAAAATGTGGGCCAGTTGCTGCAAAGTAACGATCTGTTCAAAAGCATCCTGAAAGATGAAGCTACTATTAAGCCTTTTAAGATAGTGCTCGACGGCCGCGAAGCCTACTTTCAGTTGCAAAGCAGCGATATTGTTATCGCTAATATTGATGAGCCAACCGCGGTATTACGTATAGCAAACCGCTCGGCCGGCAAGGTTTATATATTGCGCAACATTACCGAATTTAAAGAGCGCGACGAGGCTAAAACCAATTTTATAGCCACTATATCGCACGAGCTAAAAACGCCTATCTCGTCTATTAAAATGAGCTTGAAACTGCTTAACGACCAGCGCATTGGCACTATTAATGCCGAGCAGGAACAACTAATTAATCATATTAAAGATGATAACGACCGTTTGCTAAAAATAACCAGCGAACTGCTTGAACTATCGCAGGTAGAGACTGGCAACATTCAGCTTAACTTTGTACCGGTTAACCCTATGCAGATAGTAGATTATGCCCTTACTGCCATTAACTTTCAGGCGCAGCAAAAGCAGGTGCAGTTAGAGGTTTTAAAGGACGATAACCTGCCTGATGTACAGGCTGATGTGGAAAAGACCGCATGGGTACTGGTCAACTTTTTATCGAACGCCTTACGCTATAGTGCCGAGAAATCGCGCATTATTATACAAGTAACCCAGCACCGTACCCAGGTAGAGTTTTCGGTAAAGGACTTTGGTAAAGGGATAGACGAAGCCTACCAAAAGCGCCTGTTCGACAGGTACTTTCAGGTACCTACGGATGGGCAGAACAAGTCGGGTTCGGGCTTGGGGCTGGCCATTTCAAAGGACTTTATTAACGCCCAGGGTGGCCAAATTGGTGTAACCAGCGAGATTGGCGAAGGCAGCCGCTTTTACTTTGCCCTACCGGCAATTTAACCGCAAAAGTCTCAAAATAATGGGATGCGCCGGGCCGGCTTTTTGTTAAGTAGTGCTTTGGGGGTAAAAAATGCCTTTGCAGCGCGTATGGGCCGTTTCCTTTACACTTTTGGCTATAAATTTTTCGCTTTTTTTGTTGGTCATGGGGGAATTTTTCGTTTTTTTTCGCTACCCCTCTGTCAGTAATATAACATTTAATTTCATATAAAAAAGTTTTTCTTTAGTCCGCCGCCGTCCGGGCGGACGGTGGGGGTGCTGCGGGACGAAATCTGGAAAATATTTTTAATACGTGTATGTTGCATTACGCATATATTTATACATGCATAAAGAACATCATGTAAGCAGCTCAGAAACTATCAGGGATATTGTTATCGGCATGTCCGACGGGTTAACGGTTCCCTTTGCCCTTGCCGCAGGTTTAAGCGGGGCGGTTGATGCATCGGGCATAGTGGTTACGGCGGGCATGGCCGAAATTGTCGCCGGATCAATTGCCATGGGCCTGGGTGGCTTTTTAGCAGGCCGTACAGATGCCGACCATTACAACTCGGAGCTTAAGCGCGAGTATGAAGAAGTTGAGCGCGTACCCGAGCAAGAGAAACAAGAGGTAAAGGATGTATTTGCCGGGTTTGGCCTATCAGAAACCCTACAGCAGCAAATTGCTGATGAAATGGCAAAAGACAAGAACAAATGGGTAGATTTTATGATGAAGTACGAATTGGGCCTTGAAGAGCCCAACCCCAATCGTGCTAAAAAGAGTGCCTTTACCATCGGGCTTTCCTATATAGTAGGCGGCATTATACCCCTATCGCCCTATATATTTATTCACAATACCATGCAGGCACTTTATTATTCGTGCGGTATTACTTTAATTGCCCTGTTTATTTTTGGATATTTTAAAAGCAAGCTTACCGGGCAACCACCTGTTAGCGGGGCATTTAAAGTGGTTATAATAGGTGCTTTGGCCGCGGCCGCAGCGTTTATATTAGCAAGGCTTATCAGCGGGTAGTTAATAGTGCTGGCCCATGCGTGCCGCGTGTGCAATTAATAACCCGGTCATCTCGAGCGAGCGTAGCGACGAGAGATCTTGTTCAAATGACAGGCGACGAGATTGACAAACCACGCCTAATAAACCATGTCTTTGCGAGGAGCGATAGCGACGCGGCAATCTCCTTGCGTTTTTAACGAACTGTATAC